>JAQGLD010000130.1 GCA_028293055.1 Alphaproteobacteria bacterium | reverse complement strand
ATGTCCGAGCTGCCGACCGCTTATCCCCTCCGCGACCTGTTCGATGCCGCCGCGCGCGGGCGCAATGTCCGGCTGACCTGCGGCGAGTGCGGCCATGTCGCGATCCTGCATGGCATGGGCCTGTGGTGGCTGTTCCAGAAGCGCGGCTGGATGGACGCCTTCAGCGATGTCCGCCGGCGCTCGGTCTGCATGGTCTGCTGGTGCCGATTCAAGCGCAAGGTGCGCAATCCTGCGCTCGACCTGGTCGAGGATCCGCCGACCGACACCAGGCTCAACATGCCTTCCCAGCTCGAATGGAAGAAGGAGCTAAGGCGGCGGCGCTAGACCGTCGATCGTCAGTTCAGACTCATTAGCCCGCTCGGACCGTGGGCGTCCTTCGATACGATGAGCAGGCCCGCCATGCCCCCGGCATGGCTGCGAAGTGCGGGGCACTTCGCACCTGCTCATCTCGACAGGCTCGGTCCCCACTCCGGAAGAGCGGGAAACGAGTTTCGATTGAAGCTCGCTATTCCGGCAACTCGGCTGGCCTCCCGGCACATGGCTTCAATTCGCGGGACATGGGTTCAATGCCGAATCGGCGGGTGCATGCTAGGCACCCGCCGGTTGAGCCGATCGGAAGCCGATCGGACGCGTCCGCTGTGGGGACGGCGCGTCTGGCCTCCGGTCGAACCGCAACGGACCCAGGGGGACCGGTGCAGCACGCTGCGCCGGTCCTTCGCGTCGAGCGCTGGCGGGAGCGACGATCGCGTGGCCCGAAAGTCACGATCTTCCGCGCAATCCGGCCCAAAAGGGAACGGTCCCGACAAGACAGGAACCTAACAGGGCTCAGAACGCTCAGCGGCAATGCCCCAATATTTCTTCCACATCTTCAATGACGATATCGTCATGGACGAGGAGGGCCAGGAGCTCGCCGACCTCGAGGCGGCTCGGGAAGTGGCGCTCGACAGCGCCCGCGACCTGGTCTGCGAGTCGGTCCAGCACGGCCATCTCAACCTCGACCATCGCATCGAGGTCGAGGATGACAAAGGGGAGACATTGCTCGTCCTCACCTTCCGCGACGCCTTCACCATCCAGAATTGAGCGGACTTGCGCGCACGACGGCGCCAACCGATCTTCAGCGCTTGTCTTGTTGGAAATATCCATCGATACGCAGTCGCGAGATGGAGATTCGAAAAATGGAAATCGCGCGGCCGCGGGAAAAGGCATCGGATGCAGCGAGACGGCTCGGCGCGATCGCGGACCGGCAGACCAGCCGGCTCGACGCCCTGGTGCGGTCCGCCGCCGCCGCCCGTCCGGCCGCCATATGCGGCGAATTGTTCGCCAGCCGCGCCGGCCACGCTTTGGTCAACGCCGCCTTCGACCTGTTCGAATGCGACGGCCTCTACGCGCTCCGCGAGGACGTGGCGCACGAGCTGCGGCGGATCCCCGAATGAAGCTCCCCGCCCGCCCCTCCGCACTCGAGCGCAGCCTCATCTACTCGGCGCTCTTGGTCGACCGCCCGCCGCCGGCGCCGAACCTTTGCGAAGCACGGCCGGGGGCCGCTGGGTGGATCGATCGCCTTGAGCATCTCAGGCCAGCGCGATCGTCTGATTGGGGCGAATCGTGAATCGGCGAGCGCTTCCGTCCCCGCGGCGAAGCGTCAGCGACTGTGGGGTCGGCTCGATCCCGACCAAAGCGCGCGGCGCGCCGTTCGTGTGGGTAACGAGGCGGGCCGCGCGGTGACATTGCCGCGGTCGTCGGCGAAATTGCCTCAGACCACCGGATGAGCCCGGACGCCCGCCGGGTGCTCCACGAGGGCGTGACCATCGCCGACGACAAGGCCGCGCTGCCGACCCTCGAAGGGCCCAAGCTCTACAAAAGGAACGGCTATTACCGCTCGGGGCGATGTGGATTGGGTTCGAGTCACGCATCCGCGCGACGCGCGCTGAAGCTCGAGCCCTCTTCACACCATCGCCATGTTCGTCATCCCAGCGCACGCGTCGACCCAGTTCAGCGTTATTCGCCAGTCCCAAAGGCCCGTGGATTCCCGCGTGCGCGGGAATGACGAATCCAGATAAGGCCCACCCTCGCTACGCAACCGAACCCGACGCCCGCGCGTATCGCGGGCAGGAGGTTCGAATGCCCCGAGATCCAACGGCCTCCCAGAGAGGCTTCGTCCGAGTCCGCGGCGCTCGCGAGCACAATCTCAAGAATGTCGATGTCGACATACCGCGCGATGCGCTGGTCGTGTTCACCGGGGTTTCGGGATCGGGCAAGTCGTCGCTCGCTTTCTCGACCCTCTACGCCGAGGCCCAGCGCCGCTACCTCGAATCGGTCTCGCCTTATGCCCGCCGCCTGTTCCACCAGATGGAGGTGCCCGAGGTCGACGAGATCGAAGGCCTGCCGCCGGCGGTGGCGCTCCAGCAGCAGCGCGGATCGCCGACCACGCGCTCGTCGGTCGGAAGCGTCACCACCCTCTCCAACCTGCTCCGAATGCTCTATTCGCGCGCCGGAGACTATCCGCCTGGCCAGGCCCATCTCGAGGCCGAATCCTTCTCGCCGAACACGCCGGAGGGCGCCTGCCCCCGCTGCCACGGGCTCGGCCGGATCCACGAGGTCACCGAGGCCTCGATGGTGCCCGATCCTTCGAAGACGATCCGCGAGCGCGCCGTCGCCGCCTGGCCGATGGCGTGGGGCGGCCAGAATCTGCGCGACATCTTGATCAGTCTCGGAATCGACGTCGACACGCCGTGGCGAACCCTGCCCAGGAAGGTCCGCAACTGGATATTGTTCACCGAGGAGCAGCCCCAGGTGCCGGTCTATCCCGGCTGGAGCCATGACGAGATCCAGCGCGCGATCCGCCGCAAGATCGAGCCGGCCTATTTGGGCACCTTCTCGAGCGCGAAGCGCCATGTCACCCACAGCTATGCGACCACCCAAAGCGCGATGATGAAGGCGCGTGCCGCGCGCTTCATGATCGCCCGGGCCTGTCCGGTCTGCGACGGCAAAAGGCTGCGCAGGGAATCGCTTTCGGTCCGCTTCGAGGGGCTCGACCTCGCCGAGATGAGCCGCCTGCCCATGGCTCGCTTCTCCAGGATCTTCGCGCCTTATGCCGAGGGGCGGACCGGCAAGCTAAAGGCGCTTCGCAAGACCCATCCCGAAAAGGCCCTCGTAATCGAGCGGATCGCGGCCGATCTCTGCCGCCGGCTCTCGGTGCTGCTCGACCTCGGCCTCGGCTATCTGACGCTCGAGCGAAGCACCCCGACCCTGTCGCCGGGCGAGCTCCAGCGGCTCAGGCTGGCGACCCAGGTCGTCTCCAACCTGTTCGGAGTCGTCTATGTGATGGACGAGCCTTCGGCAGGCCTCCACCCCGCCGATACCGAGGCCTTGCTTCGAGCGCTCGACGGATTGAAGGCGGTCGGCAATTCGCTGTTCGTCGTCGAGCATGAAATGGACGTGGTCCGCCGCGCCGACTGGATCGTCGACGTCGGCCCCGCCGCCGGCGAGCATGGCGGCGAGATCCTCTACAGCGGGCCGGTCGAAGGCCTGCGCAAGGTCGCCGCGTCCGAGACCCGGCGCCACCTCTTCGCCGAGGGCGATCCCACCCCGAGCCGGGCACGCGAGCCGACCGGCTGGCTTCGGCTGGAAGGCATCTCGCGCAACAATCTCGAGCGGGTCGATTGCGCGATCCCGCTCGGAGTGATGACGATCGTCACCGGAATCTCCGGCTCCGGAAAATCGAGCCTGATCAGCCAGGCGCTGGTCGAGCTGGTCGCCGATGCGCTCGGCGCTCCAGTCGCGGCCGCGGAAGAAGACGATTCCGAAGCCGCTCTCGAGGACCGCCCCGCCGGCGCCACCGAGGGCCGGATCCTGGGCGACCTCGAAGGGATCAGGCGGCTGATCGAGGTCGACCAGAAGCCGATCGGCCGGACCCCGCGCTCCAACCTCGCCACCTATACCGGCCTGTTCGACCATGTCCGCGCCTTGTTTGCTGCGACCCCCGAGGCGCGCAGGCGGCGCTACGATGCGGGCCGCTTCTCGTTCAATGTCGCCAAGGGCCGCTGCCCGCGCTGCGAGGGCGAGGGCTTCGTCATGGTCGAACTGCTTTTCCTGCCGAGCGTCTACGCGCCCTGCCCGATTTGCCACGGCACCCGCTACAATCCCGGGACGCTCGAGATCCTCTACCGCGGCAAGAGCATCGCCGACGTGCTCGCGCTGACCGTCGAGGGGGCGTGGGACTTCTTCGCCGACGCCGCCAATGTCTGCCGGTCGCTCAAGGTGCTGCGCGAGGTCGGGCTCAATTACCTCCGCCTCGGCCAGCCGGCGACCGAGTTTTCGGGCGGCGAAGCGCAGCGCGTCAAGCTCGCCACCGAATTGCAGCGCGCCCAGCGCGGCGGCGCCCTCTATGTGCTCGACGAGCCCACCACCGGCCTCCACCCGACCGATGTCGAGCGATTGCTCGGCCAGCTCCAGGCCCTGGTCGACGCCGGCAACAGCGTCGTCCTCGTCGACCACGACATGAAGGTCGCGGCGGCGAGCGACTGGGTGATCGACATCGGCCCAGGCGCCGGCGACGAGGGTGGGCGAATCGTCGCCAGCGGCCCGCCGGGCGAGGTGGCGAAGTCCCGGGCCAGCCGCACCGCCCCCTATCTACGCAGCGCGCTGGGCGCGGAAGCCGCCCCCGCGGCCTGAATGAAAGGTCCGGGAGGCTCGACGGCCGGCTTCTCGGGCACCGCAGGCCGGCGATTTCGGCCGGCTTTCGCTTGATTCGCATGCGCTTGCCCGGCCTCGGCCGAGGCCTGCCGGTGAGTCCTGTCCCGTCGTCGGCACCATCGACCCCGAAACAGGCAAATATTCTTGCGACCGAAACCCGGCCGGTGCGAAGGCTTGGGCTGGAGGACGACACCATGATCGATCCAGAAACCGAGCATCTGATGGAACGCGCGACTCAGGAAGCCGTGCTGGCCATCCAGGCCGGCAATCCGGCCGCCGCCCGCGCCCATCATGGCCTGGCCGTCGGCTATTCGACCAAGGCGGTGATCGCCCTGGTCGAGGAGGCAGGCGATCCAGCCCAGGGCAGCCTTCCTCTCATGACCGGCTTGCGCTGAGCGGGCCGCACCGGGCAGGAGCCGATTATCGAGGTCGATTGAACGCGCCGCGGCAGACCGGATTGCGCTGCGAGCGCGCCCGAGGCAGACTTTTCGGGCGATTCGATTGGCGTTGAAAGGCTGGTCATGACCGAACCGATCCGAATCCTGCTCCAGACCACGATCCCGCCAACCGAGGACGACTGGCATGTCGGGCGATTCTCGATGCTCCGCGACACGCTCGCCGGGCTGCGAGATGCGGACGGCGCACCCCTGACCGAGGTCACCGCGCGCGACCGCGTGACCGCGACCGGCCCGGACCCTTCGCTCTCGACCCTCGACGAGTCCGACTATGACGAGCTCTGGCTGTTCGCGGTGGATACTGGCGAAGGGCTCGATGCGGAGGATTGCGCGGCCATCTCGCGTTTCCGCAAGCGAGGGGGCGGGCTGATGGTGACTCGCGACCATATGGATCTCGGCTCTTCGGTCTGCACCCTCGGCGGGGTCGGCGATGCCCATTATTTCCATTCGCAGAATCCGGATCCCGACCCGGATCGCAACCGCATCGACGACAGCGATACCCCCGCCATTTCCTGGCCCAATTATCATTCCGGCGCGAATGGCGATTTCCAGCGGATCGAATCGGTCGGTGACCCCCATCCGGTGCTGGCGGATCCGCAGGCGCCGGACGGGCTGCTCCATTTCCTTCCCGCCCACCCCCACGAAGGCGCGGTGGGCGCCCCGCCGGACGATCCGAGCGCGCGGGTGATCGCCACCGGCACGAGCGCGACCACCGGGCGCCGGTTCAACATCGCGGTCGCCTTCGAGCCCTCGGCCGCCGGCGGCCCGGCCATCGCCCAGTCCACTTTCCACCATTTCGCCGATTACAATTGGGACCCGGCCGCAGGCGCTCCGAGCTTCGTCAGCGAACCGCCGGGCGACGGCCTGCGGCGCACCCCGGAGGCGCGGCGCTCGACCGAGCTTTATGTGCGCAACCTCGCGCTCTGGCTGGCCGGGCGAAGTGGCTGAACCGGGTGATGGCAGGCGACCGGCACAGAATCTCTCCTCCCTGAGTCCAGGGAAGGGCTGCTCTCCGGACGACCGCCGAAGGCGGCGATACCAAAGCGGGAGGACAGGCCCTAGGCTGGGCCGATGATTGCCCATTATCTGCCGGGTCTCGCGACGGAATATTTCATCCTCGAATGGCTGATCCGGCTCGCCATGCTGTTCGTCGTGCCGTTCCGCAGGACTCCCCAGGCGGCGCAGGCGTGGCTGTTGACGATCTTCTTTCTGCCGGTGCCGGGGGTGATCCTCTACGCAGCGATCGGGCGGCCGCGCTTTCCGGCATGGCGCACCGCGAGGATGCGCAGCCTCGCGCCCTTCTTCGCCGAGGTCTCGTCCGAGCTGGACGCGCCGCGCGGCGACGCAGAAGCAGGCCTCGAGCAAAGCCCGGTCGCGACGCTCGGCCGCCGCCTCGGCAGCCTCCCGGCGACCGGCGGCAACCATGTCGAATTCCTCGACGATTATGACGGGACGATCGACAGGCTGGTGGCCGACATCGACACCGCCCGGCGCCATGTCCGGATCCTGGTCTATATCTTCGCCGACGACGCGCCCGGGCTCAAGCTGATCGAAGCGCTCGGCCGCGCATCCGCGCGCGGGGTCGCCTGCCATGTCATGATCGACGCGCTCGGCTCTCGGCAATGGGCGAAACGAGTGCTGAAGCGGCTTCGGGATGCCGGGGTCACCGCGCGCCAGGCGCTGCCGCTGCGCCTGCTGCGCGGACGCACGCGCGGCGACATGCGAAACCACCGCAAGCTGTTCCTGATCGACGGCGCGATCGGCTATGCCGGATCGCAGAATATCGTCGACAAGAATTTCAAGCCGGGCATCGTCAATCACGAGCTGGTCGTGCGGATGACCGGTCCTGCGGTCGCGGAGATGGAAGCGATCTTCCTCGGCGACTGGTATGTCGAGAGCGAGACGATGCTCGACCGGGTCGAGACGTCTTTCGCCGGGGACGGGACCACGGTCGCCCAGCTGTTGCCGAGCGGAGCCGATTATCCGCTCGAAGGGTTCGAGACCCTGCTCGTCTGGCAGATCCACCAGGCGCGGCGCCGCGTGGTGATCACCACCCCCTACCTCATCCCGGACGAGGGCCTGATCGGTGCGATGCGCACCGCGGTCGCGCGCGGCGTCGAGATCGACCTGATCGTTTCGAAAGTGGTCGACCAGCGGCTGGTCAGCCTGGCCCAGCGTTCCTATTTCCAGGCGCTGCTCGAGGCTGGAATCCGAATCCACCAATATCGCGACCTGCTCCTTCACGCCAAGAATGTCAGCATCGACGGAGCGCTCGGGATCGTCGGATCGAGCAATGTCGACCTTCGCTCCTTCCAGCTCAACGAGGAGGTCAGCCTGCTCCTGCTCGATACGGAATCGGTGGCCCGGCTCGAGGCGATCCAGCATGGCTATATCGACGCCAGCGATCTGCTCGACCTCAAGGCCTGGCGGGCGCGGCCGCGGCGTCTTCGCATCGTCGAGAGCCTTGCCCGCCTTGTCAGCCCCTTGCTTTGAAACCTTGCTCGCGAAGGCTCAGTCGCCGTTTCGCCGACCCTTGCGCCCCTTGCCGCGAGTCATCGGATCGGGCTTGCGCGGCGGAGTCCAGCCGGGCGGCGGGGTCATTCGCTGCTGGCTGGTGCCGAGCCCCATCCGCCCCGGCTGCTGGCGGGCGATACCCGAAGTATCGGCGCGCTCCGCCTCCGAGGCGCTGGCGCCGCCGCGCATCAGGTTGAGCCGGTCGCGCAGCCGCCCGGCTTCCTCAAAGTCCATCGCCTCGGCGGCCGCCTCCATGCGCAGGCGTATGTCCTCGATATCGTCGCCCATGCCCGATCCCTTTATCCGCGGTCAGGCCCATAACCGGCGGCCGCCGCCGGGGTTTCCGCGGGGATTGGAACTCGCTGCCCCGCAACCCATTTTCATCACCAAGACAAAGGCAGGAAGAGACGATGGCCGGCGGATGGACGCGCGACGGCGCGGTGCAGGATCAGATCGACGACACCGTGATGGACGCGGTGATCGGCGCCCGGGCGCGGCTGCCGGCCGGCGAGGGCTCGCTTCATTGCGAGGAATGCGGCGAGGAGATACCCGAACGCCGCCGCCTCGCTTTGCCGGGCGCGAGAACCTGCGTCGCCTGCCAGTCCGAGCGCGACGGCAAGAGGGTCGCCGCCGGGATCAACCGCCGCGGCAGCAAGGACAGCCAGCTGCGCTGATCGCCGGCGCGTCACCCAGCTTTCGCAATTCCGCCAGGTCGCCCTTCAGGGCCGGCGCTTCACACCCAGAGCAGGACACAGGGCAGGACCGTCCCGGCGGCAAGCAGCACGATCGCCGAGCGCCGGGTCGCGCGATTAGTCAGCGCGATGGTCGCGCCGAGCAAGGAGGAGAGGCCGAGGCCGACCGCCATCAGCAGCACGAAGATCTTGAGCGGCAGCGGGCTCGGCGCCCTGACCC
>JAQGLD010000112.1 GCA_028293055.1 Alphaproteobacteria bacterium | reverse complement strand
TGCGAATGCCCCGCATTCCGACCAGCCTGAGGGTTGCCTTGTTCTCGGCGCTGCTCGCGCTCGCGTCAAACCTGGCGGTGATCGGGTTCATTCACTGGCGCACCGCCGACGACGCGGTCGCGGCGTTGCGCCAGCAGGTCACGGAAGAGGCGGCGGTGCTCGACGACGTCTACGCCTCGGGCGGACGCGCCGCGCTGGACAAGGCGATCTTCGACACCCTGGCCTCGCACGACCCGCAGCTGCTTGCCGCGATCGTCGACAATCGCGGCCTGGCCCGGGCCGGCAATGTCGATCGCCTGATGGTCGCGCCGAGTTCGCTTCGCGAGGGCTTCCGCACGGGCAATCTCGACCTGCGCAACCATGTCACGCCGATGGAGGCCGGCTATATGCTGCGCCCGCTCGGCAAGGACGAATGGCTGCTCACCGGGCGCAGCTTCGGCGAGAGGCTGCAATTCCAGCGGACGCTCGAAGGCTCCTTGTGGGTGGCGCTCGCAATCTCGGTCCTGCTCGGCTTGACCTGCGGCCTGCTCATCGCCCGCTATGTCGCCACCCGCGTTCGGGCGGTCGCGGCGGTGGCGGACCGGATCACGCTTGGCGATTTCAGCCAGCGAGTCCCGCTTTCGGGCGGCGACGACGCTTTCGACCGGCTGGCCAGGCAGATCAACAATATGCTCGACCGCATTTCCAGCCTGATGGAGGAGCTGCGGCTGCTGACCGATTGCCTCGCCCACGATCTGCGATCGCCCGTCGGCCGGCTGCGCGCGCGGATCGACGCCGCGATGCGGGCGGAAAATGAGAGCCGCCGCGATGTCCTGCTCGGCGGCGTGCTTAAGGAGGCGGATTCGCTGATGCGGATCCTGACCACCGTGCTCGAGATCGGCCGGTCCGAAGCGATGGCGAGCCGCAACCAGTTCGCCTGGCTCGACCCGGGCGAGCTCGTCGCCGAGCTCGGCGAGATGTACGAACCGATCATGGAGGAGGCCGATTGCACCCTCTATGTCGAGCGCGGACCGGCCCTTCTGCCATTGTTCGGACATCGCCAGCTGATCGCCCAGGCGCTCACCAACCTGCTCGACAATGCGCTCAAATACGGCGCCTCGGGAAAGGAGATCTTCCTGTTCGCGGTCCGCGAGGAGACGAGGCTGCGCATCGGAGTCGCGGATCACGGCCCCGGCATCGCTCCGGCCGACCGCGCCGAGGCGCGCCGCCAGTTCGGCCGGCTCGATGTCTCTCGCTCGACCGAGGGTGCCGGCCTCGGCCTCTCGCTCGCCGAAGCGGTCGCCCACCTTCACCAGGGCAAGCTCGAGCTCGAGGATAACGGCCCGGGCCTGTGCGTCGTCCTGGTCCTGCCGCTCACCGAGGGTTAGGGGCTGAACCGACCCAGGCCAGCCGCCGCATCTCTTGACAGCGCGGGACAAAAGCGCAGCTTGGGTCGACACCTAGACTCGGTCCCGGTTCGACTGAACCGGTCTCGGGTCTAGTTCCCTTTGTCTTGCCGTGTGCTCCGAGCCGCCAAGTGATTCCACGCGGCTCGAACACACTTTAGGGGATGCCATTGGATAAGAAGACCGCTCGCCGGCCAGGACGAGCCATGACCATCCATGATGTCGCCCGCCATGCCGGCGTGTCGCGAATGACGGTGTCGCGCGTGATCAACGGCGAGAAGAGCGTCAAGGCGGCGACTCGAAGCATCGTCGACGCAGCGATACGCGAGCTCAATTACGCACCCAATCCGGCAGCGCGGACGCTTGCGGGCGGAGCGATCATGCGGATCGGCCTGCTCTACCGCATTCCCAACCCCGCTTATCTGACCGAATTCCTGGTCGGCGCGCTCGACCGCTGCAGCGAGATCAACGCCCAGTTGATCGTGCAGAGGCACGAGCGCGGCGCCGATGAGGAGCAGGCGGCCGACCAGCTGATCGCCAAGAATCTCCACGGGGTCATCCTGCCGCCGCCGCTCGGCGACAATCCAGCCCTGATCGCCCGGTTGCGCGACGCAGGAGTCGCAGTGGTGGCGACCGGATCGACGCGGCCGGCGCCCGCTTTGGCGTCGATCGGGATCGACGATTTCGGCGCTGCCCGCGAGATGACCCGCCACTTGATCGGACTTGGCCACCGGCGCATCGGCTTCATCACCGGCCGCTCCAACCATGCGTCGAGCGGGCTTCGCCTCGACGGCTATCGCCAGGCACTGGCCGAGGCCGGCCTCCCGGCGGAAGACGGCCTCGTCGCCGACGGCAATTTCACCTATCATTCCGGCCTCGACGCCGCCGAGCAACTGCTCTCGCGCGATCCGATGCCGACCGCGATCTTCGCCAGCAACGACGATATGGCGGCAGCGACCATCGCAGCGGCCCACCGCCACCGGCTCGATGTGCCGGCGGACCTCTCGGTGGCCGGATTCGACGATACGCCGCTCGCGACGACAATCTGGCCGGAGCTGACCACGATCCGCCAGCCGGTCTCCGAAATGTCGCGCGAGGCGGTGACGATCGTCGCCGGGCTGATTCGCCGGCAGCGCGACGGCGACCCGGCCGAAACCCCGCATCGCCTGCTTGATTTCGAGCTCATCCGCCGCCAATCCGACGCTCCGCCGCGGCGTTCGTGAAGCGTGGAACTTCCTTGCGTGCCGGGCGTCGACCCGGTTGACATCGCGCGCGCCAACTCCTATTTCCGCTCTATCCCGATAACCGGTCCTCCGGCGGCGCTGTATTGCGCTCGTCGGCTTTGCTTGTTTCGGGACTCGTCGAAGCGCTGAGATGGGGCGGTAGCCATCCGCCCTGTGGAGCAGGAGAACTATACCATGGCACGTATCGCGGGTGTCAATATCCCGACCAACAAGCGCGTCGAAATCGCGTTGACCTATATCCACGGAATCGGCCGTACCAAGGCCAAGCAGATCGCCGACAAGCTCGGCATCGAGCCGGCCCGCCGAGTCCAGGACCTGACCGACCAGGAGGTGCTCCACCTCCGCGAAACCATCGACGCCGATCACACGGTCGAAGGCGATCTTCGCCGCCAGACCGCGATGAACATCAAGCGGCTGATGGATCTCGCCTGCTATCGCGGCCTGCGCCATCGCAAGGGCCTGCCGGTTCGCGGCCAGCGCACGCATACCAATGCGCGCACCCGCAAGGGCAAGGCCAAGCCGATCGCCGGCAAGAAGAAGTAATCCGCCCGCGGGAAGGATGACTCCGCCGGAGGCAGGCTCGAGCCGCGCCGGCGTCATGAAACGGATAGGTAGGAAGACAAGTTATGGCACGCGAACCACAGCGCATCAGGCGCCGCGAGCGTAAGAACATCACCGCCGGCGTCGCCCATGTGAACGCCAGCTTCAACAACACGATGATCACCATCACCGACGCGCAGGGCAATGCGATTGCCTGGTCGTCCGCTGGCATGATGGGCTTCAAGGGCAGCCGCAAGTCGACTCCCTATGCAGCCCAGGTCGCCGCCGAGGACGCCGGCAAGAAGGCCGCCGAGCATGGCGTTCGCACCCTCGAGGTCGAGGTCAAGGGCCCCGGTTCGGGTCGCGAAAGCGCGCTTCGTGCGCTCCAGGCGGTCGGGTTCCAGATCACTTCGATCCGCGACGTGACGCCGATCCCGCACAACGGCGTCCGCCCCTCCAAGCGTCGTCGCGTCTGACCGCTTCGCCCCGGTGCGCGGGGCGGTGGTTTACGGATCTCACATTCGGGAGGCTCCCCGGCCTCCCCAACCGCCAGAGGAATAATATGGCCGTCAACGCAAAGAACTGGCAGGAAATGAAGAAGCCCAACGCCCTCGAGAAGAGGGCCGCTGGCGATGCGCGGCGCAAGGCGACGTTCGTTGCCGAGCCGCTCGAGCGCGGCTTCGGACTCACGCTCGGCAACTCGCTCCGCCGCGTTCTGCTGTCCTCGCTGCAGGGCGCTGCCGTCACCTCGATCCGTATCGAGGGCGTGCTCCACGAATTCTCCAGCCTCGCCGGCGTTCGCGAGGACATTACCGATCTCGTCCTCAATGTGAAGCAGATCGCGCTTCGCATGGAAGGCGATCAGGCGAAGCGCCTCACTTTGTCGGCGACCGGCCCGGGCGAAGTCCGCGCCGGCCAGATCGCGACCGCTGGCGACATCGAGGTGATGAATCCAGATCTGGTCCTCTGCCATCTCGACCAGGGCGCGACGCTCAACATGGAGCTCACCGCCGAGGCCGGCAAAGGCTATGTCCCCGCCGCCGCCAA
>JAQGLD010000111.1 GCA_028293055.1 Alphaproteobacteria bacterium | reverse complement strand
CAGGAAGCGCATCGCGAACAGGGAAGCGACCACCGGCAGGCCGGCAATCAGGCCGACGAAGCCCTGGAAGAAGGTGAAGATCGACCAGATCGCGATCGCCGCGGCGTAGATTTGCCGCGTGCCGAAGCGGTCGAGGAGGGCGCCGCCGGGGATCTGGCCGATCACATAGGACCAGGCGAAGGCGCTGAGGATGTAGCCCATGGTGACGCTGTCGAGACCGAGTTCTGCCGAGGCCGAGCTTCCGGCCATCGAGAAGGTGGCGCGGTCGGCATAGTTGATCGTCGTGATCAGGAAGATCAAAGCGATGACGAGATAGCGGATCCGGGTGGGCCGCTCAGCCGCGCCGGGCGCCTCGATCATGGTCGCACCGCCCAGCGGCGTGAGCTCCCGCGTCGGCCCGACAGGGTGAAGCGGGTCATTGCCGGCCTTCCACGACCGCGCCGCTTTCGCTGCGGATCGGCTGGCCATCGGTGACGGCGATGTCGAGTCCGCGCGCATCGATCCGGGCGTTGCGGACCAGCAGCCCCTCGCGTGCCTTCACCCTGACGTTGCGAAAGGTGATTCCGTCGATCGGCTTTTCGGGCAGGCCGATGACCACTCCGGCCTTGTCCGCTGTTGCGACCAGCCCGTCGACCAATATGCCGCGGATCCACGGCGTCGCGTTGGGCCGGTATTGCTGAGGCGGCTCGCTCTCGGGCGGATAGATCTGGTGGCCGAGGACGAAGCCGCCCTGGTCCTTGAGCCGCTTCTCCACGGCCGGATAGTCGAAGCCGGCGGTCTCGTAATAGCTCGAAAAGACCATGGCGACCTCGACGTCGACCAGGCGATTGTTGCGGAACACCACATCCTGGACGAGTCCGCCCTTGCCGCGGGGAGTCTTGATCCGGATTCCGTACATTCCGCCTCGGATCTCGTTATTCTCGACCAGCACATGGCGCACTCCGCCGACGCTGCCGCTGCCGATCGAGATTCCGCGCCCGGCGCGGCCGCGATTGCCCCGGATGACGATATTCTCGACTGCGGCTTCGGGATGGCGGGGATCGACCCGGGAGGATTTGATCGCGACGACATCGTCGCCGACGTCGATGAAATTATTCTCGATCAGCATGTCGCGCGTATCGATCGGGTCGATCGCATCGGTATTCGGCGAGTGCGCCGGGGCGAGGATGCTCATCCCGCGCACGGTCACCTTCTCGCAGCCGTCGATCACGAGGTTGAAGCTCGGCGAATCCATCAGCGTGACGCCCTCGAACAGCAGGTCCGAGCTTCGGAACGCCTGGACGAGACGGGGGCGGTTGGTGCCGTCGTTCGACCGGCTCCGGCGGCTGTCGGCGGTCCAGCGCTCCCACCAGCCGGAGCCCTGACCGTCGATCCGGCCGGCGCCGGTGATCGCGACGTTGCGGGCGTCGGCGATGTTGACCAGCGCGATCCAGTTGCCGCCGCCCGCGAATGCGCTCCGGCTTGCCTCCGCCTTGTAGAGACTCGGCTCGCTGTCGCCGAAGATTTCGGAATAGGCTGCGAGATGGAGGTTGATGTTCGAGGCGAGAAAGATCGGACCGATCAGATATTCGCCGCGGGGAACCTCGACGATCCCCCCGCCATGGCCGGCGCAATCGTCGATCGCCCGCTGGAAGGCGGCGGTGTCCGGGAAGATGCGGCTGGCCTGGGCGCCGTAGCTTCGAACGTTGCAAGTGCGGCTGGGAAAGGAGGGGGCCGCCTGCGCTTCGGCTGGGACTGCGGCCCAGGCGGCGGTCGCCAGTGCCGCAAGGGACAAAGCAGGGAAATGTCGCATCGGGCATCCTCTTATCTTGTCTCCGAGAGCTGACACCGGTGTCTTAAACCGTCAAGCGGCCGGCCCGGCGCACAAGGGAGCGGGCGGCCCTGCGTCTCTGTGTCGATGCCGCGCGGGCATCGGTTGATACACTCTTTGATTTAGACGCGCGCGCGCCGGGGGCGATAGGCCTGACGCTGCAATATTCGAAGCGGCCGCAAAGAGCCGTACATTCAGGGGAGAGTTTCATGAAGCTCAGCGCATCATTCCGCACCGCGATCGCCACCAGCGTCTCGCTCATCGCCCTCAATACCGCCTCGGCATCGTGGGCGCAGGCGACGTCGGCCGAACCCGGCGTCGACAACAGCACCGGGCAGGTGACCCCGGCGGGCGAGGCGGCGGCTCCGAACGCGGTCGCCGCGGAGGATACCGACGCCGACATCGTCGTCACCGGCTTTCGCGAATCGCTGACCAGCGCGATCAACCTCAAGCGCAACGAGAGCGGCATCGTCGATGTCATCAAGGCCGAGGACATCGCCGCTTTTCCCGACCTCAATCTCGCAGATTCGCTGCAGCGCATCCCCGGCGTCGCTATCAGCCGCGAAGCGGGCGAGGGGCGCCAGATCTCGGTGCGCGGCCTCGGCCCAGATTATACGCGGGTCAGGCTCAACGGCATCGAGGCGCTTGCGACTTCGGGCAGCAGCGACAGCGGCGGCGGTTCCGGCACCAATCGCGGCCGCGGCTTCGACTTCAATATCTTCGCCTCCGAGCTGTTCAACTCGCTGACCGTGCGCAAGAGTGCCTCGGCCGATGTCGAGGAAGGCTCGCTCGGAGCCACCGTCGACCTCCAGACCGGCCGCCCGTTCGATTTCAAGAAGCCGACCTTGGTGCTCAACGCCCAGCTCGGTTATAACGATCTTCGCAAGAAGCCCGATCCGCGCGTCGCTTTGGTCGCAAGCCGCACCTTCGCCGACGGCAAGCTCGGGGCTTTGGTCTCGGTCGCCTATGGCGAACGCCATATCGAGGAGCAGGGCTTCGGCACCACCCGGTGGGACAATGGACCTTCGCAGAATGGTTTCTGCAGCCCGGTCGGAGTCGACAATCCCGCTGTCGCTGGAATCCAGTCCAACCCGACCACCGGCGGCGCCAATTGCGGCGTCGGCGGCCCTGCGCGTCTTCCGGGAACACCCGAATTCACCAGCGCCTATAACACGGCCATGGCGGCGACGACCTTCCTTCCGCGCATCCCGAGCTACAACAAGTTCGATCTCTACGACCGCAGGCTCGGGGTTACCGGCTCGTTCCAGGCCGCACCGACCGACCACACCCTGATCACCCTCGATCTGCTCTACGCCAAGCTCAAGCAGAGCCGCGACGAGCGCGCGCTCCAGGCGCTCGGCCTCAGCCGCAACGGCACCGGCAAGCCGCAGACCAACGTCCGTGCGATCACCCTCGATCAGAACAATAACCTTCTCACCGCGACGCTCGACAATGTCGATCTTCGCACCCAGACCCGGATCGTCGAGGAAGGCACGGATTTCAAGCAGGCCACTCTGTCGCTCAGCCACGAATTCACCGACCGGCTGAAGCTCAACCTGCTCGCCGGGCGGGCGAGATCGCGGTTCGACACGACCAACGACACCACGCTCACCTTCGACCGCAACGACGTCCAGAACTACCAGATCGACTTCAGCAAGAACGATCGCGTGCCGATGATCACCTTCAACCTCGATCCGACCCGGCCAGACAGCTGGACGGCGGTGAACGGAACATCGGAAATCCGGCTGCGCCCGGGCTATGTGAGCACCAGTTTCGACACCTACAAGGGCGACATTTCATACAAGCTGGACGAAGGCCTCACCTTCAAATTCGGCGCCGACGACCGAGTCTCGCGCTTCCACACGGTCGAGTTCCGCCGCAATTCTGAGACCGTGATCCAGACCCTGACCGCGCAGCAGATCGCGGATTTCTCCCAGCTGACCACCGGCTTCGGCAACATGCTCGGTTTACCTTCGGGATCGCCGACCAGCTTCATCTCGCCCGATGTCGCCAAATATGCGGCTGGCATTCCGATCTATTCCAACAGCGGGATCTACGCGATCAGCTCGGACCTCAACAGCTCCGCGCGCGGCAACACCGCTTCGGTGCGCGAGCATAATCGTGCAGCTTATGGGATGGCGGAATTCCACTTCGATGCCTTCGGGATCGGCTTCCGCGGAGATGCCGGCGTGCGTTATGTCGAGACGAAGCAGAGCTCGAGCGGCTATGCCGTGGTCAACGGCGTCGTCCAGCTGGTCACGGTCGACCGCAAATACGACAATTGGCTGCCCAGCATGAATGTGGCCGCGGATCTCGCCCGCAACCTGGTGCTTCGCTTCGCGGCCGCGGACACGATCGCCCGGCCGAGCCTCGGCGCGCTGTCGCCTGGCGGCGATGTCAGCGTGCAGGGCGCCAACCGCACCTTCACCACCGGCAATCCGTTCATCAACCCGACGAAGACGACCAATCTCGACCTCGGCCTCGAATATTATCCGAGCCGCGGCGCGCTCTACGGAGTCGGCCTGTTCTACAAGAATATCGGAACCTTCGCGCAGACTTTGCGCACCAGCGCGATCTACAACACGCTCGGTCTCCCCGCCGAGCTGCTCAACGGCACCGGCGCTTCGGTCACGGACGAGTTCGCGGTGACCCGGCCGGTCGACAGCCCGGGCGGCAAGCTCAAGGGCGTCGAGGTCAATATCCAGCAGCCGTTCAACTTTCTGCCCGGCTTCCTTCACAATTTCGGGGTCATCGCCAACTACACCTATGTCAGCTCACGGATCAATTATCTGACCTCGACCACTCCGGGCGCGCCGACCATTCCGGCTACCTTGGTCGGCCTCTCCAAGCATACCGCCAACGCCACGCTCTATTATGAGGACAAGAAGTTCAGCGCGCGCGGCTCGGTCGCCTATCGCTCCGGCTATCTGACCTCGGTCCCTGGCCGCAACAACAACGCGATCGAGGGCACCAACTCGACCCTGAATATCGACGGGAGGGTCAGCTACGAGATCTCCAGGCAGCTCGAAGTGTCGATTGAGGGCATCAACCTCACCAACCAGGCGAGCGACCAGTATGTCGATTTCACCAACAGGGTGAACGCTTATCGAGTCTCCGGACGGCAATTCTACCTCGGCGCCCGCTTCCGCTTCTGATCGGCTCCTAGACTGGGGAGCGCCGGCGCGACCGGCGCTCCCCATTTTTTTTTCCGGCCGCGAGGCGCTGGGCCAGCGAGTTGCTCTGCACCCGTTTCCAGCCGATGCCGCCTCAGCATCGTGCGATGCGCCCTTTGCTTTAGACGCGCGCTGGCCGCCGCGTTACGCCTCATCCTGCCGGACAACCGACTAGCGGCCATCAAAGAGCCGCAGCTCCGGGGGGAGAGAACAATGATATTCCGCGCTCATTCTCGCATTGCGCTCGTCGCCGGGGCCTCTTTCTTCGCAATCTGCGCCGGCTCCACGGCGTCGGCCCAGGAGGCGTCCTCCAACCCGCCGGGCGATGGTTCGTCGGTGCCGATGACACCGGTAACCAAAGACGGCAGTGGCAGCGCAGAAGATGCGCAGGGGAGCGAAATCGTCGTCACCGGCTTTCGTGCGAGCTTGGCCAGTGCCCTCAACGTAAAGAAGAACGAGTCCGGCATTGTCGATGTCATCAAGGCCGAGGACATCGCCGCATTCCCGGACCTCAACCTCGCCGAATCCCTTCAGCGTATCCCCGGAGTCGCGATCACACGCGTCGCCGGGGAAGGGCGCGAGATATCGGTTCGCGGTCTCGGCCCCGATTATACCCGAGTCCGCGTGAACGGCATGGAGGCGCTGGCGACCTCGGGCGGAACCGACAGCGGCGGCGCAGTCGGCAACAACCGCAGCCGTGCCTTCGATTTCAACATCTTCGCGTCCGAGCTGTTCAGTTCGCTGACCGTCCGCAAGACCGCGTCGGCCAATGTCGAGGAAGGCGCGCTGGGCGCGACCGTCGACCTCACCACGGGTCGTCCGTTCGATTATGGCGCCTTCGCGCTCGTTCTCTCCGGACAGGTCGGTTACAACGATCTCTCGCGCTCGGCGTCACCGCGCCTGGCCGGTCTGGTCAGCAAGACCTGGCTGGACGGACGGCTCGGTGCGATGGTGTCGGTGGCTTACAGCCGCCGGCACACGCTCGAAGAGGGACATGGCACGACGCAATGGACGTCGGCGGGAAGCAATGGAGGTTTCAGCCCGCTTTCGACGCTTCCGGGCTACACGACCGCCCAACTCAAAGACACCAACTCCGCGACCGCAGTCTTCCATCCCCGCAACCCGAGCTACAACAGTTACGAGAGCGAGGACCGGCGCCTCGGAATCACCGCCGGGATCCAGTTCCGACCGACCGACCGTACCCTCGTCTCGATCAGCGGCCTCTACGGCAAGCTCGACACGACCCGCGACGAGCGGCTGCTGCAGGCGATCGGCTTCATTCTTCCGGGCACCGGCAAGCCCAATCTGATCATTCGCGACGGCGTCGTCGATAGCAGCCACAACCTCGTTTATGGTGACTTCGACAATGTCGACATGCGCACCCAGGCCGGCCATCACGAACTCCAGACCACTTTCAAGCAGATCACCGCCGAACTCACGCACAAATTCTCGGACGATGTGCGCCTGACCGCGATGGTCGGGCGCGCCGAATCCAACTTTGCGACTCCGATTGCAACCACGGTCACCTTCGACCGCCAGGATGTGCAGGATTATGTCTACGACTATCGCGTCGGCCGACTTCCTCTGATCACCTTCGCGCTCGATCCGACCCAGCCGTCGAGCTGGACCTCCATCAACGGCTCGTCCGAAGTAAGGCTGAGGCCGACCTGGGTCGACAATGTCTTCAAGCAGGCCAAGGCGGCACTTGATGTTCGCATCGCCGACGGATTCCACATGGAGGTCGGTGGCGACTGGCGCAAATATGATTTCAACTCATTGCAAAAGCGCCGGATTCTCGGCGAGACCCGTACCCAGACGCTGACCCCGGCGGAACTCGCCAGCCTCTCCACTTTATACTCCGGGTTCGGTCGAAACCTCAATCTGCCGGCCGGGGTCGCGACCTCGTGGCTGATCCCGGACATCTCGAAGTTCGTCAGCCAGCTGGGTATCTACAGCAACACCGGAATCTACCAGGTCGGCACGATCGAAGAGAGCAATGCGCGCGGAAGCACCGGCAGCGTGTCCGAAGAGGATAAGGGCCTCTACGCGATGTGGAACTTCAACACGGAGGCGTTCGGGATTCCGATACGCGGCGATTTCGGCACGCGCTATAGCCACACCGACCAGGTTTCTACGGGCTATGCCGCGACCGGCTCGACGATCGAGCTGGTCACGGCGAGGCGCGGCTATCATCATTTCCTGCCGTCGCTCAACCTTACCGCCGATATCAGACCCAACCTCCTGCTGAGGTTCGGCTCGGCGCGCACAATCGCTCGCGCCAGCCTCGGGCTGCTCTCTCCGGGCGGGAATGTCGCCGTTCAGGGGGTCAACGGCTCCAACCGGAGCTTCTCGACAGGCAATCCCGATCTGAAGGCGACCCAGTCGGACAACCTCGACTTGTCGCTCGAATGGTATCCGCAGCGCGGGGCCGTGTTCGCCGTCGGCCTGTTCCAGAAGAATATCGGAACCTTTGCCCAGACGCTCCGCACTTCGGCGCCCTACGACACGCTCGGACTCCCCGACAGCCTGATCGCGGGCACGGGAGCGCAACCAACCGACATCTTCGATGTCACCAAGCCAGTGAACACCAATGGCGGGCGGCTGCGGGGCTACGAGATCAACATCCAGCAGCCGCTGTCCTTCCTGCCCGGTTTCCTCCGCCACTTCGGAATTCTCGCCAATTACACGCATGTGAAGTCGAAGATCGACTATCTGACCTCGTCGACGCCGGGCGCGCCCACGGTGTCCGCGACCCTGGTCGGGCTGTCCAAGGATGCGGCCAATGGCACCCTCTATTACGAGACTGAACGGTTCAGCGTGCGCGGGTCGGTGGCCTATCGCTCGGGCTATCTGACCCAGGTTCCCGGTCGCAACGGCAATTTCGTCGAGGGCACGAACGCCACGCTCAACGTCGACGCGCAGGCCAGCTTCAACATCAACAAGCACTTCAAGGTGACCCTAGAGGGGCTCAACCTGACCGACGAGTTCAACGACCAGTATATGGACTATAGCAACCGGGTCTGGGTCTACATGCACAGCGGCCGCCAATTCTATCTCGGCGTCAGATACGGTTTCTAGATGGGACCGGAACGCCACAAGCCTCTGGCCAGGCGATCATGCTGACCGGGCCCGTCGGCGCCGCCATCGTGCTTTCTGCGCTTGCGCTTGCGCTGGCGCCGGCCGGGACCGGCGCGGCGAGCGCGCGCGGGCCGGGGCCGGTCGCGAGCGGGATCGAGCTCCGCGAATTCTTCGTCGGCGGCCGTTATTCGGCCGACGGCAAGATGATGTCGGGGCAGGCGCATGTACTTTTCATGGGCCCGCGCAGACCGCGCCACGCGGTGCCGCTGGTCCTCATCCCGGGCATGGGCCAGACGATCGCGAACTTCCTGTCGACCCCCGACGGGAGGCCGGGCTGGGCGCAGCAGTTCGTTGCGATGGGCTTCGGGGTCTATCTGATGGACCAGCCGGGTCGCGGAGCTTCGGCTTATCATCTGACGGCTTATGGCCCGTCGTCCGGCCAGCCCGCCCGATTCCTCGAGCAGCGCTTCACCGCGGTGCGCAATTTCGTGCCCGAGGCTGGCAGGCCCTGGGGGTGGCCGCAGGCTTCGCGGCATAGCCAGTGGCCCGGGCGGGGAGTGGCCGGCGATCCGGTGTTCGACCAGTTCTACGCAAGCCAGGTCGAAAGCGCGGGCGGGGACATTTCTTCCCAGCTGGTCACCGATGCGGCGTCAGCTTTGCTCGACCGGATCGGCAGCGCGGTGGTTATCACCCATTCCCAGGCTGGAGCGTTCGGCTGGCGCATCGGCGAAGCCCGCCCCGACCGGGTGCGCGCGATCGTCGCGATCGAGCCGAGCGGTCCGCCTTTCTACAGCGCGCCCCCGCCCTGGGGCGACGGCGACCCGGCCAGGATGGCCCGGCCCTACGGCCTGACCCGCGAGCCACTCGCCTATCTGCCGGCGGTCTCCGACCCGGCCGAGCTGAAGCCCGTACAGGAGTCCGCGGCGCGCGGGCGAGACCTCGTCCGATGCTGGCGTCAGCCGGAACCCGCGCGCAAGCTCGCCAATCTGTCGCGGGTCCCGGTCCTGATCCTCGTTTCGGAAGCTTCGTATCACGCCGGTTACGACCACTGCACCGCCGCCTACCTGAAGCAGGCGGGCGTGAGGACCGACTTCATTCGCTTGCCGCAGATCGGCCAGTTCGGGAACGGCCACATGATGATGCTCGAGAAGAACAGCGCGAACATCAGCGCCTTTATCGGGCAGTGGCTGGATCGCCAGGAGCGCGCGCCGGTCGAGAAACGAGCGAGGCGAAGGCGATGACGGGGATCGATCGCCGCGCGCTGGTCGGGTCCGGCCTGGCGCTGGCTGGCACCGCACTTGCCGGCCCGGTTATCGGGCGCCCGGTCGCGGAGCCGCTGGCGACGACCCGCTCTGGCCGGGTCCGGGGCCGGATCGACGACGGCATCTACACATTCAAGGGCGTACGCTATGGCGCGGACACTGCGCACCGACGCTTCCAGCCGGCACTTGCTCCAGCGCGGTGGCAGGATGTCCGCGACGCGCTGGAATATGGCCCAGCCGCGCCGCAGAAGAAGATCGACGAGCCGACCAGCGAGGATTGCCTCTTTCTCAACATCTGGACGCCTGGGCTGCGCGACGGGGCCAGGCGGCCGGTCATGGTCTATTTCCACGGCGGCGCGCACGCCAGCGGCTCGGGATCGAGCCCGCTCTACGACGGGACCCATCTGTGCCGGCGCGGCGATGTCGTCGTCGTCACCCTCAATCACCGGCTGAACATCTTCGGCTACGGCTATTTCGCCCGCTTCGGCGGTCCCGAGCTGGCGGATTCCGGTAATGTCGGCAATCTCGACCTGATCCTCGCCTTGCGCTGGGTGAAGGCGAACATCGCCGAATTTGGCGGCGACCCGAGCCGAGTGATGATTTTCGGCCAGTCGGGCGGCGGCGGCAAGGTCGTCACCCTGATGGCGATGCCGCCGGCCGCAGGCCTGTTCCAGCGCGCGGCGACGATGAGCGGCCAGCAGACGACGGTAATGGGACCGCGCCACGCGACCCGGCGCGCTCGCGCGGTGCTCGACCATTTCGGGATTCCCGCGAACCGGATCGATCTGCTTCGAGCCATGCCCGGCGCCCGCTTGCTGGAGGTGCTCGACCTTACCGACCCGATCGAGGAGGGCGAACATATCATCTTCTGGTCGGTGCTCGACGGTCGCTCGACGCCCCGCCACCCGTTCTACCCGACCGCGCCGCTCCAGTCGCGCGACATCCCGATGATATGCGGCACGACGCATGACGAGACGCGCTATTTTCTGCGTGGCGACGAACGCAATTTCCACCTGAGCTGGGAAGAGCTGGAAGCCAGGCTGGACCCCGAGATCGTGGCCGACCTCGATGTCTCCCAGGTCGTCGCGCGCTATCGCCAGCTCTACCCCGATTATTCGCCCAGCGACATTTTCTTCGCTGCCTCGACCGCGGGCCGCTCGTGGCGCGGCGGGTTGATCCAGGCGGAGGAGCGGGCAAGGATCGGCGCTCCGACCTGGATGTACCAGCTCGATTTCCCGTCGCCCGCGGAAGGCGGCCGGCTGCGCGCCTTCCACACGCTCGATATCCCATTGGTGTTCGACAATATCGAGCGGACAGGGTCGATGACCGGAGTGTCCCCGCTCGCCAGGCGCATGGCCGAAGTGATGAGCGAGAGCTTCATCGCCCTCGCCCGCAACGGAAACCCCAACCACCGCGATATGCCGGCCTGGCCCCATTTCACCCTGCCCGAGCGTCGGACGATGATCTTCGACCGCGATCTGCGGGTGGTTGCCGACCCCCGGCGCGAGGAGCGCGAGCTGTTCGCGACCGCGCCTTATCTCAAGCCCGGCACATGAGCGGCCGGGAGGGACCAAAGACGAGCGTGGTGAGAACAGATGTTCTCGCCGGGCGGGTCGAACTGCAAGCCGATCGCACCGGCAGCGCCAGGTGGCGGTGGAAAGCAGGATCGAACCTCGCTGCGCATCGGCAAGGGCCCTGCACGAGCGCTATGCGCCGCTCGTTAAGGTGCCGGACTCGAGCCGCTGGCACCAGTCGCCTTTTGGGCTGCCTTCAAGCGCCATGCGCTCCATTCAACTCTTGTCTTTCCGTGGAACCAACGGCTTTCCCCGCCTCCTTGGGTCCAGCTGCTTCCACGGATACTGGGCGCAGCCGACTATCGGCTGCGCCCCTTTATTTGAGAGCGGCGACATTGCGCCAATTCGGCAAGGGGCGGACGCGACTCCCCGCAACGCCACTCACTTGTTCAGCACGGAGGCGGGCCCAAAGTGCACACTTGTCCTGTCGCCTTCAGCTCTCGCCGAGCGCAAGCGCCTTCTTATTTCGCGTAAGGAAATTGTCATGACCGTTCGAGATCGAATGCTGATGTCCGTGTCCGCGCGGCTAATGTTCGCAGCGTCTTTATTGCTGCCCGCTGCCCTCGCCGCCCAATCCGCGGCCACTCTGCATCCGCAGCCGCGCGCGGACGGCCTGGAGGGCAGCGCCGCATTCCGTCCGGCGATCACCGACACCAAAGCGCGGGCTGTGCACGCTCTCGCGGCCAAAACCCGGATCGAGATCAACTCCCCAATGGCCGCTCCCGGCTGGGCATTGGCCGAGCGCAACCTGCTGGCGATGAACGCCCAGGGTGTGCAAGCCTTCGTCGACCGATATGTCGACGGGCGCGGCTGGCTGAAAGGGCCGACCCACTGGGGCATTGCCGACGGGCCCGACGACGCGGTCGAGCCGATCCGCAACTGGCCGCTGGCCCACATGCTCGGCGGTCCGGACATCATCATCGAGCAGTGGCGGCGGGTTTACGAGGGCCACCTCGATCAATTCTCCCAGGCCAAGATCCCAGAGGTCGCCATGGCCAAGGACGGTATCTACCAGCGCGAATTCACCTCGTCGTTCGACTGGGAGCATATCGGCGAAGGCATTTCGGGCTATTTGTTCTACGGCCTCAGCCGACCCGACGACGAGCTGTATCGGGTGCGGATGGAGCGCTACGCCGACTTTTACAACGGCGACGATCCCGAAGCGCAGAATTACGATCGGGTCCATCGCATCATCCGCAGCTTGTGGAACGGATCCAAGGGGCCGACGATGCGGCTGCCGACGCTGGACGAGTGGGACGGGCCCGGCGTCCCCGGCCAGAATCCGCTTCGCCGCACGCGCTTCGCCAAGGTCACCAGCATCGTCGGCGATCACCCGCTGAACCTGGGTTCGACCAACCTTGCGATGACCGCCTATCTCCTGACCGGCAAGAAAAAGTATCGCGACTGGCTGCTCGAATATGTCGACGCCTGGCGGGAGCGGATCGCCAGGAACGGCGGAAACATCCCGTCGAACATCGGCACCGATGGAGTCATCGGCAGTGATGCCGGGGGCAAATGGTATGGCGGAGTGTTCGGCTGGGACTCGGTAGATACCGGCAAGCGCAATTATGTGCTGCGCGGCCCCCCCGAGGCTTTCGGAAACGCGCTGATGCTGACCGGAGATCAGGGATATACCGAGGTAATTCGCCGCCAGATCGATAATCTCTATGCTCAGAAGAAGGTCGAAAATGGCGTCACCAAGATTCCGGTCTATTACGGCGATCAGGGCTGGTACGGCTATTATGACATAAACGGCCATTCGCCGGGGTTGGGAAACCGGCATCTGGTCGAAGCCGATTTGTATCTATGGTCGATGAACCAGGGCGACCTCGCCAAGCTCTCGCACAATCCCTGGATCCAGTTCCTGCAGGGCAAGAACCCGAATTATCCGACCGAGGCGCTCGCGAAGGCGGCGGACGAGGTGCGCGTCGGCGCCGAGCATATCCGCGACGACGACAGCACGATCGGCTTCCCGCCCGACGCAACGCGCTGGGAGCAATCGAATGCGGTGGCCACGACCGCGCTCATCAACCTTACGATGGGGGCAAACGATCCGGGTGGATCCGGCCATGGACCCGAAATGCTCCAAGCCAATCTGCGCTATTTCGACCCGGGCAAGCGCCGAGCGGGCCTTCCGGACGACGTGGGCGCGTTGGTGTCGGGGATCGACAGGGATTCGGTGACCGTCACGCTCGTCAATGCCAATCCGGTCGCGGATCATGTCGTTACGGTGCAGATGGGCGCCTATGCCGAGCATCAGGCGACGACGGTTGCGGCCGACGGCGAGACGATTACGGTGGATGCGCCCGACTTCGATGTCCACCTCGCGCCGGGGGCGGGTGCGACTTTCACCATCGGCATCAAGCGCTATGCCCACCAGCCGACCCTGCATTTCCCCTGGGACCGTTGATGGGCAACAGTCAGCGGCATCGCCGGCGTGGCTTTCCCCGCCTCGCGCCGCTTCATCGCGATCGACGCGGCACACGAGGGCCGAATCAAGCAGCGTCGGGAGGCGCCGCGGATGCAAGGCCGGCGATCGGTGCGCGACGGGTACGGCGGCTGGCGGCAGCCCTGGCCTTCCGGCTGCTGTGCACGACGAGCCTGGCGCAGGCGGAGAATGCGGGACAAGGCCTCCTCTTCCACGTCTCGGCCGACCGGGGCTTCGTCGCCGACCAGGCGAGCGGGGATGCTGTTCCCAGCTTCCAGAGCAAGGTCTCGATCGTGCCGGACGGCAAGGCCGGGGGAGCGATCCGCT
>JAQGLD010000102.1 GCA_028293055.1 Alphaproteobacteria bacterium | reverse complement strand
GGCCGCGGTCGATCTCACCCCTCCCGCTTGCGGGAGGGGCTGGGGGTGGGACTGGCGTACTTGAAGAGCGTCAGTCCCATCTCCCCATATCGTGCCCTCTTCCAACCCCTCCCGTGAACGGGAAGCGGGATGAGGGGAGGGCGGTTCGCGAGCCGCTTGGCACCGAAGCCCTGCCCGATTAAGGTGCGCCACCTTCCTCGCAACCACCGCCGAACAAGGGACTCCATGCCGCGCCCGCGCTTCAAACGCATCCTTCTTAAACTATCGGGCGAGGCCCTGATGGGGGATGGTCAATTCGGTATCGACCCCGAGACCACCTCGCGCCTCGCGCAGGAAATCGCCGAGGCCAAGGCCGGGCGTGAGCTGTGCATCGTCGTCGGCGGCGGCAACATTTTTCGCGGGCTCGCCGGAGCCGCCAAGGGCTTCGACCGGGCGAGCGCCGATTATATGGGCATGCTCGCGACGGTGATGAACGCGCTCGCGCTTCAGAACGCGCTGGAGAAGATCGGGGCCGACACAAGGGTGTTGAGCGCGATCCCGATGGCGACGATCTCCGAGCCCTATATTCGCCGCCGCGCGCTCCGCCACATGGAGAAGGGCCGAGTGGTGATCTTCGCCGCCGGAACCGGAAATCCCTATTTCACCACCGACACCGCCGCAGCGCTCCGCGCGGCCGAGATGGGCTGCGACGCCTTGTTCAAGGGCACCAGCGTCGACGGCGTCTATGATGCCGATCCCAAGAAGGTGCCGGGCGCCACGCGCTATGACAGCCTGAGCTTCCACCAGGTGCTGGCGGACGATTTGCGGGTGATGGACGCGAGTGCCGTCGCCTTGTGCCGTGACAACAATATTCCGATCGTCGTGTTCAACATTCGCGAGATGGGCAATCTATCGCGAGTGCTGAACGGCGAAGGCATTGCGACGATCGTCACCAATGAGGAGGGAAAAGATGCCAGCCTATGACAAGGCGGACATTCAGCGCCGCATGCACGGCGCCGTCGAGGCGCTGAAGCACGATCTCGGGGGGCTGCGCACCGGCAGAGCCCAGACCAGCCTGCTAGATCCCGTGGTCGTCGAGGTCTACGGCTCGCACATGCCGCTCAACCAGGTAGCGACGGTCTCGGCGCCGGAGCCGCGAATGCTCTCGGTCCAGGTCTGGGACCGCCACAACGTGAGCTCGGTGGAGAAGGCGATCCGCTCCGCTGGCCTCGGCCTCAACCCGGTCACCGACGGCCAGAATGTGCGCCTGCCGATCCCCGATCTGACCGAGGAGCGCCGCAAGGAGCTCGCCAAGCTGGCCGGCCAATATGCCGAGAAGGCGCGAATCGCCGCCCGCAACGTGCGCCGCGACGGGATGGAAGCACTCAAGACCGACGAGAAGAAGCACGAGATCAGCCAGGACGAGCATAAGCGCCTGGAGGCGGAGGTGCAGAAGGTCACCGACGAGACGATCAAGGAGATCGACACCGCTGCCCACGCCAAGGAAAAGGAAATCCTCCAGAAGTGATCCTGCGCGCTGCCCGCAAGGCGCCGCAGCCTGAGACGCCCGCCGGCGGGACCGTGGTCCCGCGCCATGTCGCGGTGATCATGGACGGCAATGGCCGCTGGGCGCAGGCGAGGGGCCTGCCCCGCGCCGCCGGCCACCGCCAGGGCGCCGAGGCGGCGCGCAAGGTGCTTCGAGCCGCCGGTGAGGCCGGGGTCGAGTGCCTGACCCTCTACGCTTTTTCGTCGGAAAATTGGCGCAGGCCCGAGGGCGAGATCAACGACCTGATGGGACTGCTCCGCTTCTACATCGGATCCGAGCTCAATGCCCTTCACAAGGAGGGCATCAGGCTGAAGATTCTTGGCGATCACAAGGCCTTCAAGGCCGATGTTGCGAAGATGGTCGATGAAGCCGTCGCGCGGACCGCGGGCAATGAGCGGATGACCTTGGCGATCGCGCTCAACTATGGATCGCGCGGCGAGATCGTCAGCGCGGCGCGCTCGCTCGCTGCCCGCGCGGCCTCGGGCCAGCTGGATCCGGAGGCGATAGACGAGGCGATGATCGACGCTTCGCTCGACACCGGCGCGCTGCCTCCGCTCGATTTGCTGATCCGCACGTCGGGCGAATACCGGCTTTCCAATTTCCTGCTCTGGCAGGCGGCTTATGCCGAATTGCTGTTCGTCGACACGTTGTGGCCCGATTTCGACGGCGAGGCCTTCAACATGGCCTTGCGAACCTATGCTGGGCGCGAGAGAAGGTTCGGGGGACGATGAGCGACGCGGTCAACGCCAATCCGGGGTCGGACCTCAGCACCCGCTTCGCCGCGGGCGTCGTGATGATCGCGATCGCCTGCGTCGCCATCTGGAGCGGGGGCTGGTGGTTTCGCGGCCTGCTCGCGATCGGCGCTGCGGTGATGATGGTCGAATGGGGCGATATGAATCGCGCCCCGCGCCTGTGGAGCTGGATCGGAGCGGCCCTCGTTGTGCTGCCGACCCTGATCCTTCCCGAACTTCTCTATCCCGCCGCCGACGACAATCCGGCGGTGCTCGATTCATTGCTGTTCGGCAAGGCCTGGATCGGCTTCGCCGCCATCCTCGGAATTGCCATCGTCTATGCGGCGCTGAGCCGGCGGCCGAGCCTCGGCTGGGGCTTCATCTATGTCTGTGCGCCGGCCTTCGCGCTCGCCTTGCTGGACTGGGCCTGGTTCGAGCTGGTGTTCTGGCTGATGCTGGTGACCTGGTCGACCGACATCTTCGCTTATTTCGCCGGCCGGGCGATCGGCGGGCCAAAGCTCGCGCCGCGGGTCAGCCCCAACAAGACCTGGGCGGGACTGATCGGCGGCATGGCCGGAGCTGCCGTGATCGGCGCGCTCGCCGCATGGCTGCTCGATCTTGGTCCGTCTTATTATGTCGTCGGAGCGCCGCTGGCCCTGCTCGCCCAGCTCGGCGATCTCTACGAGAGCTGGGTCAAGCGGCGCGCCGGGGTCAAGGATAGCGGCAGCCTCATCCCAGGTCATGGCGGGGTTCTCGACCGGGTCGACGGCCTGCTTCCAGTGGCGCTCGCGACCTTCCTGTACCTGGTCGGCAGCCTGAGCCTTTCGTGACCGCCAGGCGCACCGTGACCATCCTCGGCGCGACCGGCTCGGTCGGCCGATCGACTCTCGACCTGATCGAACGGGACCCTGAAGGCTTCGAAGTGCTCGCGCTGACCGCGAATCGGGACGCGCAGGGCCTTGCCGATGCGGCGCTGCGGGTCGGTGCGCGGCGCGCGGTGATCGCCGACGATGCCGCCTTCCCCGAGCTTCGCGAGCGGCTTGGGGACAGCAGCGTCGAAATCGCCTGCGGGCGCGAGGCGGTGCTCGCTGCGGCGGCTGCAGGGGCGGAATGGACGATGGCGGCGATCGTCGGTACCGCCGGTCTCGGGCCGACCATGGCCGCGATCGAGCAGGGCGGTACCGTCGCGCTCGCCAACAAGGAAGCCCTGGTCTCGGCCGGCGAGATCATGATGGAGACGGCGCGGACGAGCGGGGCGACCCTGCTTCCGGTCGATTCCGAGCATAATGCCATCTTTCAATGCCTCGAGCAGGCCGATTTCCGCTCGGTACGCCGCATCATCCTGACCGCGAGCGGAGGTCCGTTCCGTCAGATGAGCCGGGCCGAGATGGGCGGGATGACCCCCGCACAGGCGGTCGCGCACCCCAATTGGAAGATGGGCGCCAAGATTTCGGTCGATTCCGCGACCTTGATGAACAAGGGGCTCGAGCTGATCGAGGCCTATCACCTCTTCCCGCTCGGGGCGGATGGGTTCGATATCGTCATCCACCCGCAGTCGGTGGTGCATTCCATGGTCGAATATCATGACGGCTCGGTGCTCGCGCAGCTCGGCGCTCCGGACATGCGGATCCCGATCGCCTTCACTTTGGCCTGGCCGCAGCGCATGGAGACTCCCTGCCAGCGGCTCGACCTGGTGAAGGTCGGAACCCTGACCTTCGAGGCGCCGGATTTCGAACGTTTCCCGGCGCTTGGCCTGGCCCGCGCTGCGCTCCTCGCCGGCGGAGCGAAGCCCGCCGTGCTCAACGCGGCCAACGAAGTGGCGGTCGCGGCCTTCCTCGCCGGCCGCATCGGCTTTCTCGACATTGCTTCGATTGCAGCTTCGAGCCTTGAAGGCTATGACCCTGCCGCCCCAGCCTCGATCGACGAGGTGCTCGATATCGACCGACAGGCCCGCTCAGCCGCCGAGACGATCGCAATAAGGTATAGTCATTGACCACCGGCACTCCCGGATTCTTCTGGACCGTCTTCAGCTTCCTGATCGTCATCGGGCCACTGATCTTCGTCCACGAGCTCGGCCATTATTTCGTCGGCCGCTGGTTCGGGGTTGGCGCGGACACTTTCTCGATCGGCTTCGGCCGCGAGATCCTCGGCTGGACCGACAAGAGGGGCACGCGCTGGAAGGTCGGCTGGCTGCCGATGGGCGGATATGTGAAATTCGCCGGAGATATGAATCCGGCGAGCCAGCCGAGCGATGAATGGCTGCATCTGCCCCCCGAGGAGCGCAACCGGACCTTCCAGTCCAAGCCGGTGTGGAAGCGATTCCTGATCGTCCTGGCCGGGCCGGCGACTAATTTCCTGTTCGCGATCCTGGTCTTCTGGGCCTTCAACATGGCCTTCGGCGAACCTCGCACCCCGCCGGTCGTCGAGACGGTGCTTCAGAATTCGGCGGCGGCCCAGGCGGGGCTCCGCCCGGGAGACCGGATCACCAGCATCGACGGCAGCGCGATCGACCGGTTCGAGGATATCGCCCAGCGCGTGGTGCTCCGGCCTGGCGATGCAGTCTCGATCGGCTTCGTGCGCGGCGGTCGCCCGCTGGAAACGAGGGCGACGCTCAGGGCTGATACCCAGACCGACAAGTTCGGCAACAGCTTCAAACGCGGCGTCCTCGGCATCGGCAACCGCTCGATCGTGATCGAGCCGGTGCCGCCGCTCGAGGCGTTCGCCGGATCGCTGCGGCAAAGCTGGACGATCGTCAGCATGACGATGGACGGGATCGGCCAGATGATCGTCGGCAAGCGTTCGCTGCAGGAGCTTGGCGGGCCGCTCAAGACCGCCAAATTCTCGGGCGAGCAGGCGACATTGGGGCCGCTCGCTTTGGTCTGGTTCATGGCGGCGATTTCAATTAACTTAGGGTTCATCAACCTGTTGCCAATTCCCATGCTGGATGGAGGGCATCTGTTTTTCTACGCCGTCGAAGGCGTGCGGCGTAAGCCGCTCCGTCCTGAGGCGCAGGATTGGGCGTTCCGGACCGGTCTCGCCATGCTGCTGGCGCTCATGGTCTTCGTGACCTTGAACGACTTGGCGTCTTTCGGGCTGTGGTCGAAGCTTGGCGGGTTGATCGGGTGACGATCATCGGGCAGGGCTGCAGCGAACGGGGGTTCACAGGCGGCCGTTGGCCGAAATCTCATCGAGGGCGGGTACGCGTGACAGCGAACAATAAGATTACATTTCGCAGGCGGCTGAGCTCCGCGCTCCTCGTCGGGACGATCCTCGGCGGAGTCGCGGCGCCGGCCTATGCCCAGCCCGCAGCCCCATCGGCCGCAGCGCCTGCACCCGCGGCCCCGGCTGCGCCCGCCGCCACCCCCGCGCCCGCGCCTCCGCAGCAGACGCTGATCAAGACGCTCGCGGTCAACGGCAACCAGCGGCTCGAGGCGGAGACCGTCCTCTCCTACATGAACCTTCGCATCGGCCAGAATTACACTCGGGAGAGCCTCGATCAGGCGCTTCGCGACCTCTACGCGACCGAATTGTTCGCCGATGTGACGATCGCCGGCGCCGACACCGGCGACATCGTCGTCCAGGTCCGCGAGAATCCGGTGATCAACCGCATCGTCCTCGAGGGCAACAAGCGGATCAAGGAAGAAAAGATCAATCCGGAGATCAAGCTGGCTCCTCGGCAGATCTTCACCCGCTCCAAGGCGCGCGCCGATGTCGCTCGGATCATCGAGCTGTACCGCCGCCAGGGCCGCTTTGCCGCTTCGGTCGAGCCCAAGATCGTCCAGCTCGACCAGAACCGCGTCGATGTGGTGTTCGAGATCCACGAGGGGCCGAAGTCGAAGATCCGCCAGATCAACATTCTCGGCAACGAGAAATTCTCGGACCGCGAGCTTCGCGGCCAGATGGCGACGAAGCGCAGCGGGCCGCTCAGCTTCCTCGGATCGGGCGACGTCTACGATCCGGACCGGCTGGCCTACGACCAGCAGAAGCTTCGCCTCTTCTACCTTACCAACGGCTATGCCGACTTCCACGTGATCTCCGCGGTCGCCGAGCTCACTCCGGACCGCAAGGACTTCATCATCACTTATGTGGTGGAGGAGGGGCCCCGCTACAAATTCGGCGATGTGAAGGTCGAAAGCTCGATCCGCGACTTCAAGGGCGAAGCGCTCACCCGCATGCTGCCGATGAAGAAGGGCGACTGGTATAACGCCAAGATGATCGAGGACACGGTCAACCGGCTCAACGAGAGCGCCGGCCTGTTCGGCTACGCCTTCGCCGACGTCGATCCGAAGTTCGAGCGCGACAAGGATACCCTCACCATGGGGGTGACCTTCGATCTCGCCGAGACTCCGCGCACCTATGTCGAGCGGATCGACATCAACGGCAACCAGGTCACTCGCGACAAGGTCATCCGGCGCGAGTTCCGGCTCGCCGAGGGCGACCCGTTCAACAGCGTCCGGGTCAAGCGGACCCGCGATCGCCTCCAGTCGCTCGGATTTTTCCAGGAGAATCTGGAGATCAAGCAGACCCAGGGCTCGACACCGGATCGGGTCATCCTCGGCCTTGACGTCGAGGACAAGTCGACCGGCCAGCTCCAGCTTTCCGGCGGCTATTCGAGCATCGAGCATTTCATCGTCAATGCGTCGGTCGAGCAGCGCAACTTCATGGGCAAGGGCCAGGAAGTCCGGCTCGGAGTCAATTATTCGTCTTATTCCAAGTCGATCGAGGCCGGCTTTACCGAGCCCTATCTGTTCGACCGCAACATTGCGGTCGGCGTCGACCTGTTCCGCCGCGATTATTCGAGCTTCAACTATCTCGATAACAACCGCAATACGACCTACAAGCAGACCTCGACCGGAGGCCAGCTCCGCCTCGGCGTCCCGCTCACCGAATATATGCAGCTGGCGCTTCGCTACGGGCTCAATTTCGATAATGTGACGCTCGATCGCAGCCAGTTCTACAGCGACATCAATGGCGACGGGATCCTCGAATGCGATCCGCTGCTCGCCGGCCGTTACCTTTGCGACCAGATCGGCAAGCGAACGACTTCGTCGGTCGGTTATTCCCTCGCCTACATCAATCTCGACAACGGCGTTCATCCGACGCGCGGACTTCGTGCCGTGCTCAGCCAGGATTTCGCCGGCCTCGGCGGCGACGTGAAATATGTCCGCACCCGGCTCAACGCGATCCGCTACTGGCCGATGGGCGGCGGCTTCACCTTCTCGGTGAGCGGCGAGGGCGGCTATATCCACAGCCTGGAGGGCCAGCAGGCGCCGGGAGTCGACGGAGTGAGGCTGGTCGACCGCTTCTTCCTCGGCGAACCGCAGATCCGCGGTTTCGACATTCGCGGCGTCGGTCCGCGAGTCCAGCGCCTCACTTACAATGCCGACGGCACGCTCAACACGGACCGCAAGCAGATCCAGGACGATGCGATCGGCGGACGAGCCTATTATCTCGGCCGCGCCGAGCTCGAAATTCCGCTCGGGACAGGCGTCAAGGAGCTCAACCTGCGGCCCTCGATCTTCGCGGACGTCGGCGCCTTGTGGGGCGTGGTGCACCCGGCGACCCAGACCATCGATTATTGCGATCCAGTGGACACAACCACCGGCCTTACTCGCAAGGCCGTCCCCCGCACGGGGTCGGGGCCTGCCTCCTGCGCATCTCTCGGTACCGGCTACAACGCTCTCGCCACTCCGGGATTTGCCGAGCGCTTCCTCGGCGACACGCCGCGGCCGCGACTGTCGGTCGGCATCGGAGTCAATTGGAACTCTCCGTTCGGACCTTTCCGGATCGACGTCGCCAAGGCGCTGCTCAAGTCGCCGGGCGATGACGACAAACTCATCACCTTCAACGTAGGAACTGCATTCTGATGAACAAAGCCCTGATTGTTGCCGGCCTTTCGGCCCTCGCCTTCGCAACTCCGCTCGCCGCCCAGGCCGCCCGCACCCCTGCGGCCGTGATCGTCCTGGTCGACACCAGCCGCATCTATGCCGAATGCGTCGCCTGCCGCGCCGCCAACACCCAGATCCAGGCGCTGGTCACCTCCGGCCAGACCCGCGCGCAGGCGCTGCGCGGCCCGCTCGAGGCCGAAGCCGCGTCGATCCAGACCGCCGGTCAGGCCGCTCAGGCGATGCCCGCCGGCGCCGCCCGCACCGCCGCCGAGAATGCGCTTCGCACCCGCGTCCAGGCCTATCAGGCGCGCGAAGCTGCGGCCCAGCAGGAGCTTCAGCGGCTCGACCAGAACATCCAGTCGGTCCAGCAGAATGTCGTTCGCCAGCTCGACGAGCGGGTCAATCCGTTGATCACCCAGGCGATGACCACGCACGGCGCCAACATCGCAATGGATTTCCGCGCGACCATTGCTCACGCCCCGGCGGTCGATATCACCAACGAAGTCCTCGCAGCGCTCAACACCGGCGTCCCGAGCGTCAGCGTCACGCCGCTCCCGCAGGCTCCGGCAGCTCAGCAGCCCCAGGGCCGGTGACCGAGACGACGGAAGCCGCCGCCATCGGCCCGCTGGATATCCGGCGGGTGATGGCGGCGCTGCCGCATCGTTACCCGATGCTCCTGATCGACCGGGTCGAGGAGCTGGTGCCGCACAAGAGCATCGTCTGCATCAAGGCGGTGACGATCAACGAGCCCTTCTTCCAGGGCCATTTCCCGACCCGGCCGATCATGCCGGGAGTACTTCTGGTCGAAGCCATGGCCCAGGCCTCGGGCGTGCTCGCGGTGGAATCGCTCGGCCTCGCCGGCTCGGGCAAGCTCGTCTATTTCATGGCGATCGACGGCGCCAAGTTCCGCAAGCCGGTCGAGCCCGGAGTGCTGTTGCGCATCGAGGTCGACCTCGTCCAGGACCGCGGCACCGTGTGCAAGTTCGCCGGCCGGGTGATCATGCACGGCAAGGTCGCCGCCCAGGCCAGCTTCACGGCGATGATCTCGGATCCGCCGAAGGATTAGGGTCCGTATCATTCCAGGGAACTGCTTCCCGGCGGAGGCCGGGATCCAATTTCAAGGTCGGTGCGGCTGGACCTCGGCGTTCGCCGGGGATCACGCCATTCGTCGGTGCACGACAGTCTAGACTCTGTCCCGGTTCAGTTGAACCGGTTCCGCGTCTAGTTTTCCTTTGTTTGCCGTGTGTTCCGAGCCGCCAAGTGTTTCCACTTGGCTCGAACACACTCTAGAGGACCGAACCTCGCTCTAGCCGAACTTGGCCTTGCACTGATCGAGGACCGCGACCGGGGATCCGAGCGCGCTCGCTTTGGCCATCGCCTTGCGCCGCTCGGTCTGCTGCGCAGCGAGACCCGATCCGGCGCGGGCGCGAAGCCCGGCGACCAGGCTGTGGTCGAGCGTGTTCTTGAGCTGGCGATATTCGTAGAGCTGGTGGCCATAAATCGAATTCTGGCCGTCGAGCGCGATCGTGACGAAGCCGGCCAGCTCGTCGCAGGCAAGCAAGGCGTCGGTCCGCGAGGCGGGCAGGGTCACCTCCTTTATCTCGGCGGCAGGATAGGCCGCGGCGCAGGCGGGCAGCAAGGTCTGCCACTTGCCGTCGGTGACATGGGCCTGGAGCGCGGGCATGCGGGCGCTGACCGAATTGGCGGTCTGGGGCTCGAACGTGCCGGTGTCAGACGCGGCGATCGTCGCATAATGGAGGATCTTGCCCTGCGCTTCGAACGGCAACGGCTTCTTGATGTCGGTCATCGCCACCCGCGCCTGCGCCGCCGCGACGATCCCGCACGTTGCCGCCCGGTCGATCGGCTGGTCGGGGAGGGTCAGCGTCTTGCTGCCGCCGCAAGCGGTCAGGAGCAAAGTCGCGGCGAGGGCGGTATTGGCGGGGCGTTTCAAGCGGGTCTCCGATCGGCTGTCAGCGCCTTACGCCCGGAACCGGGTCGGCGAAAGGCCGGGCCCGATCCTCCCCGGCACGGGGAGGGGGACCGCGCGCCGAAGGCGCGGGGTGGA
>JAQGLD010000095.1 GCA_028293055.1 Alphaproteobacteria bacterium | reverse complement strand
CGAGCAGGCCGGGCGCAGCAGTGAGGTAGACGATCTTCTCGGCGCCCATCGCCACCGCGATCGCGCGGGCCGCCTCGTCCGCGTTGATATTGTAGGGCTGGCCGACAGTGTCGGCGCCGATCGTCGAAACGACCGGGGTCAGGCCCTCGTCGAGCAGGCGGTGGAGCACCGAGGCGCGGACATGGCTCACGTCGCCGACGAAGCCCAAAGAGGATTCGCGCGGGGTCGCGGTAAGCAGGCCGCCATCCTCCCCCGACACTCCGACCGCGACCGGGTCCTCGAGCGCCTCGCGGTTGATCGTTCCGACCAGGTCGCGGTTGATCTTGCCGACCAGAACCATGCGCACGACCTCGAGCGTCTCGGCATTGGTGACCCGGAGGCCGTCGCGAAACTCGGGCTCGAGGCCCAGCCGGCGCATCATCACATCGACCTGCGGGCCGCCGCCATGGACCAGCACGCAGCGCACGCCGACGCTGCGCAGCAGCAGCACATCCTGAGCCAGCGCCCGGTCGAGCTCGGCGTCGATCGCGGCGCCGCCGAGTTTCACCACCACCGACTTGCCGGCAAAACGCTGGATGTAGGGCAGCGCCTGGACGAGGACCCGGGCGGTTTCGGCTGGATTGCTCATGATGTCTTCGAATTTTCCTTGATGTAGCCGGGGCCGAGATCGATTCCGATCACCTGGGCCGAGCCCTTTCCGAGGCCCAAAGCGACCTCGATGTCGATTTTCTCATTCTTCATATGCTCGGCCACGGCGTCGGCATCGTGGTCGGCATTGGTGCCGGCGCGCGAGACGATTATCCCTCCATAGGCGACCATCGCCTTGTCCGGGTCGAAGTCGATGCCTGCGGATCCGGCGGCGCCAAGCAGCCGGCCCCAATAGGGGTCGCCGCCATACCAGGAGCATTTGACCAGATTGTTCTCGGCGATGTTCTTGGCCGCGATCCGCGCTTCCGAGTCGCTGGCCGCGCCGGTGACGCGAAGCATCACCATCTTGGTCATGCCTTCGGCATCGCGCGCCATCTGGTAGGTGAGATCCTCGCACACCTTGTGCACCGCGTCGGCGAATTCCCTCATGTCGGGCCGGCCGCGGCGGCCGCTGGCGAGCAGCATGGCGGTGTCGTTGGTCGAGGTCGCGCCGTCGACATTGAGCGTGTTGAACGTGCGGTCCGAGGCGTCGCGCAGGATCTTCGTCATCTCGGCCGACGATACGTCGGCATCGGTGGTCAGGAAGGCGAGCATCGTCGCCATGTTTGGGGCGATCATCCCGCAGCCCTTGGCCATTCCGCCGATTGTGAAGGTCGAGCCTTCGACCAGGGCTTCCTTGGCGACATGGTCGGTGGTGAGGATGGCGCGGGCCGCATCGTCCCCGCCGTGGACCGAAAGCTTCTTCGCGAGCTTCGGGGTTGCGGCGAGAATCTTGTCCATCGGCAGGGGATTGCCGATGATCCCGGTCGAGCAGACCAGGACATATTGCTTGTCGATCGCAAGCGCCTCGGCGGCGGCCTCGGTCATCCGGTCGGCATCGGCCAGGCCGGCGGCGCCGGTGCCGGCATTGGCATTGCCCGAATTGACGATGATCGCCGCGGCGCGGCCTTTATTGTCGTCGAGCCTGCGGCGGTCGAGGGTCACCGGCGGCGCGGCGAACTTGTTCTGGGTAAAGACGGCCGCGGCGGCGACCGGCTTGCGGTCCTCGGTCACGACCAGGGCCATGTCGTAACGGCGCCGCTTGATACCGGCATGACAGCCGGCGGCGACGAAACCCTGTGCTGCGGTGACGCTCACGGCCACACCCCCACCCGGCTGAGACCATCGGTCTCGTCGAGGCCGAGCATAAGATTTGCGCACTGGATCATCTGTCCGGCGGCTCCTTTCACGAGATTGTCGAGGGCCGCGATGGCGAGCACCCGTCCGGTGCGTTCATCATAGCGGGCGGTGAGGTGGACCGCGTTGCTGCCCAGCGTCCATTTGGTCGAGGGCAGACGCTCCGAGACATGGATGAAGGGCTCGTCGACATAGGCTGCGCGCAATGTCTCCAGCGGGTTGCACCAGCCCTTGGCGATTCCGTAGCAGGTGGCGAGAATCCCCCGATTCATAGGCGCGAGATGCGGCGTGAACAGGATTCCGGCGCCGAGCTCCATCTCCATTTCCGCAGTGTGACGGTGGGAGAGCAGGCCGTAGGCGGTAAAATTGCCGTCGACGGTGTCGAAATGAGTCTCCTCCTTCAGCCCCTTTCCGGCGCCGCTGACTCCCGAAGCCGCGTCGACAACGATCGAGCCCGGCTCGATCAGGTCGATGAGGGGCTTGAGCGCGAGGATGGTCGAGGTGGGATAGCAGCCGGCCGCCGCGACCGTCTTCGATCCGGCGATCGCGTCGCGATGCAGCTCGGGAATGCCGTAGACGAAGCGCTCGAGCAGGTCGGGCGCCTGGTGCGGCTCTCCATACCATTGCTCGTAAGCGGCTGCGTCGCCGAGGCGGAAGTCCGCGCCGAGATCGACGAATGGAATCCCGCGCGAGATGACCTCCGGCGCGATCGCCTGGGAATGGCCGTGGGGGAGGGCCGCGAAGACCAGGTCGATGCCGTCCAGCGCGTCGGGCGAGTATCGGTCGACCGTCAGTCCGGGATAGACCAAAGCGAGATGCGGATGGACCGCATCGAGGCTCTGGCCCGCCTGGCTGTCTCCGAAGACCTCGACCGGGGTGAAGTCGGAATGGCCGGCGCAGAGCCGAAGCAGCTCGGCGCCGACGAAACCGGACGCTCCAAGGATGGCGACTCGAATCATCCGCGGGATATGCATAGCGATGCATAATCATGCAAGCCCAAAGGAGAGGGGGCGAATGCCGTTTCCGCGCGAAGGCCGGCGCCGAGACCCTGGGGTTCGCGCCGACTGAACCCCGGCCTTCGCCGGGGGAACAGGCAGCTAAGCCGCCGCCGCTTCGCCTTTCTTGAGGAAGCGCGCGACATTGCGGGCCGCCTGGCGCAGGCGCTGCTCGTTCTCGACCAG
>JAQGLD010000086.1 GCA_028293055.1 Alphaproteobacteria bacterium | reverse complement strand
ACTCACGTCGACCGGCAGCTCCGGAGGCGCCTCTTCGGTTACGTCGGGCGACGGTGGGGCTTCGGGGGCCCTCAGCGACGGGTCGGGTGTCAGCATCCCCGCGGTGAGCGCCTGGGTGAAGATCGCGTCGAGCCGTCGGATTCCTTCGTCCATCAGCCGGGGAAGAGCAGCGCTGTTCTGGACTCTGAGCGTGACCTGGCCGAGCAACTGGCTGTCGGGCCCGTGGCGCGCGCTGAATGTCGCGGTGACCGGACCACCCGGGAAGGTGCGCATCAGGTGCACTTCGGGGACGATCACATCGGCGGCGCCGTATTGATCGAGCAGCATCCGCCACCAGGCCCGGCCAGGCCGGCGGGTCTGGCTCTCGTCGAGGAGGAGCGGATCGATTCCGTTGCCGACCGGGCGGACATAATCGACTGCGCTGCCGCCGGTGCGGAAACGCGCCCAGGCCTTTTGCCACTCGTTGCGATATTCGAAGCTGGTGAAGGTCGATCCGGTCAGCATCACCGGGATGACCAGCATCGGCGCGGAGCGGCGGACTGCGCCGCTGACTCCGAGCAGCTCGCCGGTACGCGCGCGATCGAACAGAACGCCGAGGGTCGCGATATAACGCTTCGGGCCGATCTGCTCCTGCTCGACGATGATTCCCGAAACCATGTTGTTGAGGCTCGAATCGGCCAGGTCCGGAGCCTGGGCGATGGGCAGGCCGTGGGTCTTCGCCCACAGCGCCTTCCAGCCCTTGGACTGAGCCTCCCGCCAGCCTTCCTCTCGCGCTTTCTCTCCGGTCGCAGCGGTCACATCCACATCGATGCCGTCAATCTCGAACGTGCTGGCGCTGTCGATCGGCGCAATTCCGCGGTCCGAGCCTTCGAGCTGGGCATAGACGGCGCCGCCGACGACGACCGCCAGGAGCAGCGTCAGCAGGTACGGAAATCGGCGGAGAAGCTTCACGCCTGCCTTTTGGCGAGTTGATCGTGGAAATCCAAGCGCGATGTGGTTAGGCGGCGGCATGAACGACCCCGAGAGCTACACTTATGCACGGGCCGGAGTCTCGATCGCGGCCGGCAATGCGCTGGTCAAGGCGATCGCGCCGCTGGCCAGATCCACCGCCCGCCCGGGCGCGGACGCCCGGCTAGGCGGCTTTGGCGGCTTCTTCGATCTCAAGGCGGCCGGTTATCGGGATCCGCTTCTGGTCGCAGCCAATGACGGGGTCGGAACCAAGCTCAAGCTTGCGATCGACCATCACCGCCACGACGGAGTCGGAATCGATCTCGTCGCAATGTGCGTCAACGATCTCGTCGTCCAGGGCGCGGAGCCGCTCTTCTTCCTGGACTATTTCGCGACCGGACGGCTCGAATCGGGTGTCGCCGAGCGGGTCGTCGCCTCGATCGCGCGCGGCTGCATCGAGGCCGGCTGCGCATTGATCGGTGGAGAGACCGCCGAAATGCCCGGAATGTATGGCGAGGGGGATTATGACCTCGCCGGATTCTGCGTCGGCGCGGTCGAGCGCGAGGAGGCGCTGACCGGCAATCGGGTCGAGGCGGGCGACACCATCCTCGGTCTCGAATCCTCCGGAGTCCATTCGAACGGCTTCTCGCTGGTCCGCCGACTTGCCGCCGACAAGGGCTGGAGGCTCGATCGCCCCGCCTTGTTCGACCCGGACGTGCTCCTGGTCGAGGCGTTGCTGGCGCCGACCCGTATCTATGTGAAATCGCTCCTCCCGGTGGTTCGCGCCGGGCGGATCCACGCGCTCGCGCACATTACCGGCGGCGGCCTGCTCGAAAATGTGCCGCGCGTGCTGCCTGAAGGCCTTTGTGCGACGATCGATGCCGACCTGTGGGCCCAGCCGCGGCTGATGGCCTTCCTGCAGGCGCAGGGGAATATAGAGCCCGAGGAGATGGCCCGCACCTTCAATTGCGGGATCGGAATGGTCGCCATCGTAGCCGAAGCCGAAGCCGAATCCGTCACCGAGGCGCTGAGCGCCGCCGGAGAGACCGTGTTCCGGATCGGCCGGGTCGAAGCTGGGGAAAAAGGCTGCACCGTGGTCGGGTCGGCCGAAACCTGGTCCGCGCGCGCATCCTGGTCGGCCACGCATCGTGGCTGAGCGAGTCCGGGTCGGAGTGCTGATCTCGGGGCGCGGCTCCAACCTGATCGCCCTGGCCGAGCATAAGAGGCGCGGGCCGCGCGCCTATGATCTCGCGCTGGTCGCCTCCAACGTGCCCGAGGCGCGAGGATTGGTGGCGGCGCGGCGCCTCTCCATCCCGGTCTGGGCGCACAGCCATAAGGGGATGACCCGAAACGATTTCGACTCCCTCGTCGATGCCCAGTTGCGCGCGCACCGGGTCGAGGTGGTGGCGCTGGCCGGTTATATGCGGCTGCTCTCCCCCGAATTCGTCGCCGCCTGGAGCGGACGGATCCTCAACATCCACCCGAGCCTGCTACCCGCCTATAAGGGTCTCGATACCCACGCCAGGGCGATCGCCGGCGGCGAGATCTACGCGGGCTGCTCGGTCCATATCGTCACCGACGCGCTCGACGACGGACCCGTGATCGCGCAGGCGAAGGTCCGGATAAGGGAACGGGATTCGGCAGAGAGCCTCGCGGAACGGGTGCTGATCGAGGAGCACAAGCTCTATCCCGAAGCGCTCGACGCATTCTGCGCGAGAATGGCCTCCCCATCGCTAGATGGGGAGGCTTGTTAGCTCAGCCGACAATTTCTTCGGGCTTGAAGAAGAAGTCGATCTCGATCTTGGCGTTTTCGGCGCTGTCCGAACCGTGGACGCTGTTCGCCTCGATCGACTCGGCGAATTCCTTGCGGATGGTGCCGGCGTCGGCATTGGCCGGGTTGGTCGCTCCCATCACTTCGCGGTTGCGGCCGACGGCATCCTCGCCCTCGAGCACCTGCACCACGACCGGTCCCGAGATCATGAAATCGACCAGATCGTTGAAGAACGGGCGCTCGCGATGGACCCCATAAAAGCCCTCGGCCTGCTCGCGGGTCATCTGGATTCGGCGCGAAGCGACGATTCGCAGGCCGGCTTCCTCGAGCTTGGCGGTGATCGCGCCGGTTAGGTTGCGACGGGTCGCGTCGGGTTTGATGATCGAGAAGGTGCGTTCGGTCGCCATTGCGAGCTCCGTGAATGACTGGGGATGAGAGATTGGGCGGGTCTCTAGGTGGCGGGCCCGCAAATCGCAAGGCTCAGGGACCCTGGACCCAGCGGCCAGATTCGTCCTGCTTCCAGTAGCGAGACTCGACCTCGGCCATGCCCTTGAGATCGCGCCAGACATCCCGCGCCGCGTCGCGCCGATCGTTGCCGAAGAAATAGAAGGCGCGCGAGAAGCCCAAGGCCTGCTCACGCCACTCGCCGTCGGCCAGAGCAACATTGGCCGCGCCATTGGCGGCCTCTGGCCTTTCGGAGAGCAGGATCGGCTGGGATTCCGCCCGCTCCCGTCCGTGCGGCAGGAAGGAATCGCGCGAAATCCTCCACAATTGCTCGTCGAGCCGGGCCAGCTGCCCAGCCTCGGCGACCACCAGCAGCCGCTCTCCGCTGGCGAGTATCTTCTCGCAAATGCTCGGCAGCACCCGCTCTAGCGGCGAGGCGGTGAGGTGGTAGAAGTCGACGATCACCCTTCGTAATTGTCGGCGATGAAGCGATCGAGCAAGGCGACTCCGTAACCGGTGGCGCCCTTGTCGTAGAGATGGCTTGCCTTGTCCGACCAGACCATTCCGGCGATATCGAGATGGGCCCATTTGACGCCGGGATCGACGAAGCGCTGGATGAACTGGGCGGCGGTAATCGATCCTCCCTCGCGCGGTCCGACATTCTTCATGTCGGCGATCGGGGATTCGATCAGTTTGTCGTAGGGATCGCCCATCGGCATCCGCCACAATTTGTCGCCGACCGCCTGGCCGGCGGCGGTCAGCCGGCCGGCAAGAGTATCGTCGTTGGAGAAGACGCCGCCATATTCGTGGCCGAGCGAGATGATCATCGCCCCGGTCAGGGTGGCGAGATCGACCAGCACCTCGGGCTTATACTCGCGCTGGGCCCAGGTGATCGCGTCGCCAAGCACGAGCCTGCCCTCGGCGTCGGTGTTGATCACCTCGATCGTCTGACCCGACATGCTGGTGACCACATCGCCGGGGCGCTGGGCGTTGCCATCGGGCATGTTCTCGGCGAGCGCGCAGACTCCGATGACATTGGCCTTCGCCTTGCGGCCGGCCAGCGCGATCATCGCCCCAGCCACCGCTCCGGCACCGCCCATGTCCCACTTCATCGCTTCCATGCCCTGGGCGGGCTTGATCGAGATTCCGCCGGTATCGAAGGTGATTCCCTTGCCCACCAGGACGACCGGCCTGGCGCCGCCGCCACCGTTCCAGCGCATGGTGAGTAGCCGCGGCGGCCGCACCGACCCCTGCCCCACTCCGATCAGGGCGCCCATGCCGAGCGCGCGCATCTCTTCGTCGTCGAGCACCCCGATCTCGATTCCCAGCGGCTCCATGCGACTGCGGCAGCGATCGACGAACGTCTCGGGATAGAGGATGTTGGCCGGCTCGGTAACCAGCTCGCGGGTGAAGGACAGGCCGTCGTTGAGCGCCGAGCGGCGCTGCCAGGCACTCTCCGCGCCTTCGCCCGCGCCGACGACGATGATGTCGTCGAGCGTCGGCTTCTGCTTGCGGCCGAGTTTCGTCCGATAGACATCGTAGCGCCAGGCGCGTGCGACCGCGCCGAAGACGATCCGCGCCGCGGCCTCGCCGCTCAGCCCGAGACCGCCAAGGTCGATCACCAGTCGGGTCTCGCCGGAGGTCAGCAGGCGCGCGGTGAGCGCTCCCCCGACTCGTTCGTAAAGCGCAGGCTCCTCGCGATTGCTGCCGAAGCCGACCAGCAGCAGTCGGCGCACTCCGTCTCCTTCGGGAATGAAGGCTTCGGCGATCGTCCCGACTTCGCGTTCGAACCGCTGGCTCTCCGCGGCGCTTGCGGCGATCGAACGGGCCGGCTCCCCGAGTTCGCCAAGTCGTTCGCCGAGCGTGTCATCGCCCCAGACTGGAACGGCCAGCGCATAAGCGCCGCTCGGGCGCCCGGAAGCGAAGCTGATCTTCATGGAAAATGGGACTCCGTCGGTGAAATCGTCAACCTGCCCTGTAGGCAAGGCTCAGCCGGTTGCAAAGCCAAGAGATTGGCTGTGCCATTGCAGCGGGTCCGATCCGGTGCGATAGGCGGCGCCGGGTCGCGCGTGCTCCTGTGGCGGGAAATGTGAAAAAACTGAACTTCATCTGCCTCACCGCGCTGCCCTTGCTGATCCTTGCGGCGCCGGCCGCGGCGCAGCAGGTCGAGCCCAAGCCCCAGCAGCAGGCGCCGCCTCCGGCCGCCGCGGGCCCGGCCGATGCTCCGCGCCAGGTCGATTTCAGCGCCAGTCAGCTCAGCTATGACAGCGACAACGAGATCGTCACCGCGGTCGGCGAAGTCCGGATGCTGAGCCAGGGCAACCACCTGCGGGCGGACAGCGTCGCCTGGAACCGCAAGACCGACGAGGTCCGGGCGATCGGCAATGTTCGCGTGGTGAATCCCCAGGGGGACACGGTCTATGGCGACGATGTCCTGCTCACCAACGACCTGAAGGACGGAGTCATCGACAACATGCTGCTCGTCCTCGCCGACGGCGGCAGGCTGGCGGCGACCAAGGCGGTGCGCAAGGACGGTTATACCACCCTGGAGCAGGCAACCTACTCACCCTGTCCAGTGCTCGACGACGATGGCTGCCCGAAGACACCGACCTGGCAGATCACAGCGGTCAAGGTGCTCCACGATCCGGTCAAGCACCGGATCAGCTACCAGCATGCGACGTTCGATTTCCTCGGAATGCCGATCCTCGCTCTGCCCTGGTTCTCGCATCCCGACGGCTCCGAGGGCGGCAGCAGCAGCGGCTTCCTGGTCCCGGTGGTCCGCCTCAGCTCGCGCAACGGCTTCGAGGTAGCGACACCTTACTATGTTCGCTTGGCGCCCAATCGCGACGCCACGATCACACCCCACATCTATACCGGAGTGCTTCCGGCCATCGAGGGCAGCTATCGCCAGTTGACCGGCCGCGGCGCCTTTCAGCTCGGCGGATTCCTCACCTACGGTTCGAGCCTCGACCCGACCAACAGCGCTGCCGATCCCAAAAAGAATCTACGTTTCTATCTTGAGGGCAATGGCCGGCTCCAGCTCGATCCGCTGTGGAGCATCACCGCATCGGGACGCTATACGACCGACCGCACCTTCCTGCGCCGCTACGACATCTCTCGCGACACGCGGCTTCGCTCCGTCGTCGAAGCCGAGCGCATCGACGAGAACAGCTACATCTCGATCGCCGGCTGGGCCTTCGAAGGCCTGCGGACCACCGATGTCAGCGGTCAGCAACCTTTCGCTTTGCCGGCGATCGATGCGCGCTGGCGCATCGACGACCCGGTCTGGAACGGCAAGATCGAGCTCCAGGCCAACAGCGTGGCCATCCTCCGCCGGGAGGGTCAGGACACCCAACGGGCCTTTGTCTCCGCGCGCTGGGATCGGCGCAGCCTGACCCCCTGGGGACAGGAACTGCTGCTCACCGGCTTCGCGCGCGCCGACATCTACCATACCGGCCAGACCGACCTCACTCCGACCGTGGCCTATCGCGGCCAGCCGGGCTGGGAGACTCGCGCGATCGCAGCGCTCGCCGCTGAGCTGCGCTGGCCGCTGATCGGCCCGGCGTTCGGCGGCACCCAGCACCTCACCCCCAGGCTTCAGATCGTCGCCTCGCCGCCGACCAAGAATCTGTCGATCCCGAACGAGGATGCGCGCTCGGTCGATCTCGAGGATTCCAACCTGTTCGCGCTCAACCGCTTCCCCGGCTACGACCGCTGGGAGGACGGGCCGAGAGTCACTTACGGGTTCGACTATGGGCTGGACCTTCCGGGAGTCTCGATCTCGACGAATCTCGGCCAGAGCTACCGGCTGAACCAGAAACCGAGCATCCTGCCGCAGGGCACCGGCCTCGCCGACCGGTTCTCCGACGTGGTCGGCCGCACCACGGTCAAGTTCGGCCACCTCGTCAGCTTCACCGGCCGCTACCGAATCGACAAGGACAATTTCGCCATTCGCCGGGCGGAGATCGACGCGGTCGTCGGCGGGCACCAGACCTATGCGACGATCGGCTATCTCCGGCTCAACCGCAATATCGACCCGGCGATCGAGGATCTGCGCGACCGCGAGGAAATCCGGCTCGGCGGGCGGATCCGCTTCGCCCGCTACTGGTCGATCTTCGGTTCGACCGTGATCGATCTGACCGATGCCAAGGAGGATCCGCTCTCGGTCGCCGACGGCTTCGAGCCGATCCGCCACCGCGTCGGGGTCAGCTACGAGGATAATTGCATAGAGATTGGCCTTACCTGGCGGCGCGACTATGACACCGCCGGGGATTTCCGGCGCGGCAACACTTTCGCGTTGCGGGTGGCCTTCAAGAATCTGGGTCGCTAAGCTTGGGTTCAGCAAGATTCAGGCATTTTGTCTGCCTGCTTATATCGGAGGAATGATGAAGCTCGGTATTTTCCACGGAGCTGCGCTGCTTGTCGCCGGCACCGTGACGGCCGCGACGGCGATCGCGCAGACCGGTGCGGCACCGGCGGCGGCGCCGACCCTGCCGATCGAATCCAACCTCAAGATTCCTGCGAACCCGCAATTCTTCGGCGATGAAAATCCGAACATCCGCAAGGCGACCGCGATCGTCAACGGCACCGTGATCACCGGAACCGACGTCGACCAGCGAGTCGCCTTGATCCTGATGGCCAATCAGAGCCAGCAGGTCCCGCCGGACCAGCTCCAGCTGCTGCGCCAGCAGGTGCTCCGCAACATCGTCGACGAAGTCCTTCAGATGCAGGCGGCAACTGCCAAGGACATCAAGATCGACGAGAAGGACGTGGATTCCTATTTCGCGCGCTACGCGCAGACGATCAACCAGACGCCGCGCCAGTTCACCGCCTATCTGCGGGCGAACGGATCGTCGGAAACCGCATTCAAGCAGCAGATACGCGGCGAGATCGCCTGGAGCCGCCTCCAGCACGCCCAGATCGAGCCGTTCGTCAATATCAGCGAAGAGGAAGTGAAGTCGGTCATCGAGCGGCTCAACGCCTCGCGCGGGACCGAGGAATTCAAGGTCTCCGAGATTTTCCTGTCGGCGACCCCGGAGAATGCGGCACAGGTCCAGGCCAATGCCAGCCGAATCCTAGAGCAGCTTCGCGGCGGAGCGCCGTTCGCTCAATATGCCCGTCAGTTCTCCGAAGCCTCGACCGCAGCGGTCGGCGGCGATCTCGGCTGGGTGCGCGCGGAGCAATTGCCCGACGCGCTGGCCGCGGCGGTCCGCGGCCTTCCGGTCGGTTCGGTGAGCCAGCCGATCGCCATTCCCGGCGGCTTCTCGATCAGTGCGGTCGAGGACAAGAGGCAGGTGCTGACCGCCGATCCGCGCGACGCGGTGCTCAGCCTCAAGCAGGTCGTGCTCAACTTTCCGGCGAACACGCCGCGCGCCGAGACCGAGCCTAAGATCAAGCACCTGGTCGAGGTCACCCAGCATATGGGCGGCTGCGGAGGCGCGGATGCCGCTGCGGCCAAGGTCGGAGGCGAAGTGATCACCAACGACCAGTATAAGGTTCGCGACCTGCCGACGCCGCTGCAGACCGCATTGCTCGGCCTCAGTGTCGGCCAGGCCACCCAGCCCTTTGGCTCCGCCCAGGATCGGGTCAGCGTCCTGGTGCTGTGCGGCCGCGACGATCCGCCCGCGGCGCCAGCCGTGTCCTACGACCAGATCTACAACCAGCTCGCGGAGGAACGGGTCAACATGCGCGCGCGCCGCTATTTGCGGGATCTCCGGCGCGACGCCGTGATCGATTATCGTTGATGGGCCGGCTCCCCTGATGAAGCCACTCGCCCTCGCCCTCGGAGACCCCGCTGGGATCGGGCCGGAAATCGCCGCCAAGGCCTGGGAACGCCGACGCGAGGAAGGACTCGCGCCGTTCTTCGCGGTCGGGATGCCGGAATCGCTGTCGGCGGTGTGGAGCGGACCGATCCGCACCATCTCCGATCCGGACGAGGCCAGCCACGTCTTCGACGAGGCGCTCCCGGTAATCCGGATCGACGGCAGCGATTCCATCCTTCCCGGCCAGCCGACGCTCGAAGGCGCGCGTACCGCGCTCCATGCGCTCGAGCTCGCGGTTGGCCTCACCCGCTCCAACGCCGCTTCCGCGCTGATCACCGCACCGGTGAGCAAGTCGCAGCTCTACGCGATCGGCTTCACCCATTCCGGTCAGACCGAATTCATCGCCGAACGGTGCGGCATGGCCGGCGGCATGGTCGCGATGATGCTCGCCGGCCCGACCCTGAAGACGGTCCCGGTCACCACTCATGTCGCCTTGCGCGAGGTGCACGACCTGCTCTCGATCGAGCTGATCGTAGCCAAGGGCAGGACCACAATCCGCGGGCTCAAGCGCCAGTTCGGAATCGAGCGGCCGCGTATCGCGGTCGCCGGCCTCAATCCTCATGCCGGGGAGAGCGGCGCGCTCGGGCGCGAGGAAATCGAGATGGTTATCCCTGCCATCGAGCGCCTTCGCGAGGAGGATGCCGAAATCAGCGGCCCGTTCGCGGCCGACACGATGTTCCACCCGCGCATGCGGGAGACCTACGACGCCGCCTTGTGCCTCTATCACGATCAGGCCCTGATCCCGCTCAAGACGATCCATTTCGACGAGGGGGTCAATATGACGCTTGGCCTTCCGATCGTCCGAACCTCGCCGGATCATGGCACCGCCTTCGCGATCGCAGGCAATAACCAGGCCAATCCGGGCGCGATGATCGCCGCGCTGGTGATGGCGGCGGAATGCGCCCAGCGCATCGCCCAGGGATGAACGACCTGCCGCCGCTGCGCGAGGTGATCGCGCGGCACGGGCTCAACGCTTCCAAGGCCCTCGGTCAGAATTTCCTTCTCGACGAGCAATTGCTCGACCGGATCGCACGCGTGCCCGGCAACCTTGCGGGGCAAATTGTCTACGAGGTCGGTCCGGGTCCGGGGGGACTGACCCGCGCCTTGCTCCGCGCCGGTGCCAAAGTGGTAGCGGTCGAGCGCGATCGGCGCTGCCTCCCGGCGCTCGCGGAGGTCGCTGCGGCTTCGGACGGGCGGCTCGAGCTGATAGAAGGCGATGCGCTCGCCGTGGACGAGGAAAAATCGGTCGGCCGTGGGGGCCATGTCGCAGCCAACCTGCCCTACAATGTCGGAACCGCACTGCTCGTCCGCTGGCTCGGCGGCGAATCGTGGCCGCCCTGGTGGGCGTCGCTGACCCTGATGTTCCAGCTCGAGGTCGCCGAGCGGATCGTGGCGCGTCCGGACACTTCCGCTTACGGGCGCCTGGCGGTGCTCGCCCAATGGCGCTCCACTCCGCGAATCGCGATGAAGGTGCACCGATCGGCTTTCGTGCCGCCGCCCAAGGTGATGTCGGCAGTGGTCCATATCGTTCCGACGGATGCACCGCCGGGAGTCAAGGCGAAGACGCTGGAGAGCCTGACCGGAGCCGCTTTCGGCCAGCGCCGGAAGATGCTGCGCCAGAGCCTCAAGACGCTGCCTGGCGCCCTGGCCGCGCTCGAGACTCTCGCCATCGACCCCACGCGGCGCGCCGAAACTCTCCAGATAGCGGAATTCGTCGCGATCGCCCGAGCGATCGACGGAAATCAACGTGACGTTTCAAGCTAGGCTTGCACTGCATGGCCGCGAAAGCGGGGCTGCGAGACGGCGGGATTTCCGCTTTCGCGAGAATGACCAAAAGTGCGAATTGGACTTCGGAGGCGAAGTCCTAATTCTCGTGCGCCGCCGGCACATCCGGGCGCTGCGCGGTCAGCACTTCGGGGGGTGGACCCTTGGCGATCAAAGCCGCGAGTGTGGTCGCCTGGGGACAGGCGCCGTGGCACAAAGTCCGGATCTTGGTCAGGTTCTGCTTCGCTTTCTCGACCGCGCCGCGCTGGACGAGCGCCTCGCCCTGGCCGGAGAGCGCATTTACGTCATTGGGCTCGAGCTTGAGCGCCTCGGAGTAGAATTTCACCGC
>JAQGLD010000077.1 GCA_028293055.1 Alphaproteobacteria bacterium | reverse complement strand
GTCGATGCAACAGACGGCCATGTCATCCAGACGGTTGAAATCGGCCGAGGCAATGACGGCGTCGCCTTCGATCCGGCGACGCGGCGGATCTTCACCGCCAATGGAATCGACGGCAATGTCGTCGTCGTCGAGCAGGTGGACGTGGACCATTACAAGTTCGCGAGCGCCTTCACGACCCGGCCGATCGCGCGCACGCTCGCTTACGACCCGGCGACCCGGCGCATCTTCACGATGACTGCGCAGGGGATGGTCGACCCGGCCAAGGCGCGCAACCTGCGCGCCGGCTCCTTCTATCCCAACAGCTATTACGACAACAGCTTCAGCCTGCTCACCTACGGCGAGCAATAGGAAAACAGGAGCGGGGAGAGGCAATATGAGCGAGACCATCAGCACGATTTCTCCGGGGCCCGGCCCAGCAGTCGCTGCAGACCCGGCGGACCCGGCCGAGCCGGCGCGCGCCTCCTGGCGGCCGATGGAATGGACGATCGGAATCGTTCCGGTCCCCCTGTTCGTCCTCATCCTCGCGATCATCGCTTTGTTCGTCCGCAAGGGCGAGGTGCCCGCCGATCTGACCACGAACATATTGATCCTCGCGGCGGGCGGGTTCGCCTGCGCCCAGGTCGGCAAATGGATTCCGGGCCTGCGACGGGTTGGCGCGCCGGCGATCCTCGCCACCTTCGTGCCGTCGTACCTCGTCTACGCACACATCATCCCCACTCCGCTCAAGCAGTCGATCTCGGATTTCACCGAGCAGAGCAACTTCCTCTATCTGTTCATCGGGTCGATCATCGTCGGCTCGATCCTGGGCATGGACCGGCGGATGCTGATCGGCGGCTTCCTCAAGATCTTCGTGCCGCTTCTCTCCGGCTCGGCCCTCGCGGCTTTGGTCGGGCTCGGAGTCGCGACCCTGCTCGGGCTCGAATGGCACCATGCCCTGTTCAAGATCATCGTTCCGATCATGGGCGGCGGGGTCGGCGAAGGCGCGATCCCGCTCTCGATCGGCTATGCAGCGCTCGGCGGCGGGGCCCAGGGCGACCTGCTCGCCGAGATATTGCCTGCGGTGATGTTCGGCAGCCTGACCGCGGTGCTTGCCTCCGGCGGGCTCAACATGGTCGGCAAGCGCAGGCCGGACTGGACGGGTGAGGGCGTGCTTCAGCCGGGCGAGCACGATGTTCCGCTCGACCAGGAGCCGCACACTCCGGTGATCCCGGATCTCGCCACCGTCGGCTCGGCCGTGATCCTGGCGATGACGCTCTACACCGCGGGCGCGCTCGTCCAGAAATATACCAGCTTTCCCGGCCCGATCACGATGCTGCTGCTCGCGGTCGCGATCAAGCTCGGGCGCTTCGTCTCGCCGCGGCTCGAGGGCGGCGCCTATGCCAATTACCGCTTCTTCGCGGTCAACGTGACCTATCCCCTGCTGTTTGCGATCGGGGTCGCCAAGACTCCGTGGGAGAAATTGATGTCGGCGTTCAACGCACCGACGATCATCACCGTAGTCTCGACGGTGCTGACCCTGATGGCGACCGGCTTCGTCGTCGCCCGCTGGGTCCGGCTCTACCCGATCGAGGCTGCGATCGTGAACGCCTGCCATTCCGGCCAGGGCGGGACCGGCGATGTCGCGATTCTCGGCGCTGCCAACCGGATGCAGCTGATGCCCTTCGCTCAGGTCGCGACCCGGATCGGCGGTGCGATCACGGTCACCCTCGCGCTCGCCGCCTTCGCCCGCTTCGGCGGATAGTCGGCCGCGTCTGGCCAGGATTCACAACGAAAAATCTAGGAGAAGCGCCTTGCGACACCTGCTCCCCTTATTGCTCGCGATCGGCTGCGCCGGACCCGCGCTCGCCGACGATGTGATCCCGCCCGTGGTCGGCGGTCACACCTGGACCCAGCATCAGCTCGACATGATCAAGGCGCGGCATCCCCAGATCGCCTGGATCCGGGTCGAAGGGCTGGGCGAAAGGGGCGGCCTTCCGATCCTGTTCGGATCGACCGACGCGATCGGCGCGGTGCTCAAGCCGGTGGCTCATCCCGGCGCGCGGGACGGTGTGGTCATGGCAGGCCGGATGCAGATTGCTCGCCTTCCCTTCATGAGCAATTCCGGTCATCGCCTCGGCACGGTCGCAATCGCTTTCCGCAGGCCGGCACCTGCCAACCGGGCGGTCGCCGCAAAGATCGCAGCCGACCTGTCGCGATACACCCTGTCAGCCAAGAATGCGGTAGACCCCTGGCCCTATGTCTCCGCCTACCGCGGCAGGACATATGCGCAGGGGCTGGTCGACCATTTCGTCGCCCAGCATCCCGAGCTGCTGGTGATGATGATCCATGCGACTCCGCCCTCGGGCGGCGCCAATGTGGTGATCGGCTCCAATATCGGCCGGATCGGCAAGGAGGCGGACGAGGACGATCTGCGAGTGATCGACAAGGGGTCGACCAATCTCGAAGTCGCCGATTCGGGCGACCGGTTCGAGACCGAGCTTCCGCTCAACGACGCCAGCGGCAAACGCATCGGCGCGCTCGGCCTCGTCTTCATGCTGCGCCCGGGCGACGACAAGGACGCGCTTCATACTCGCGGCCGTGCGATCCGCGACGCCTTGGCACGCCAGATTCCGAACAGCCGGGCGCTCTTCGCGCCTGCCAAGAAGTGAAGGACAAGAGGATGACCTACCGTGGAACCGCGCTAATCGCCCTCGCCACCGCGCTCGCGCTCGCCGGCTGTTCGAAGCCGGCCGACAACAAGGCAGCGGCCGGCTCGGTCGCCGCTCCGCTCACCCTGGCGGGCATGACCGATCTGCCGGGCTACAAAGGCGACTTCGACCATTTCGCGATCGACGCCGACGGCAATCGGGTCTTCCTCGCAGGCGAGGAGAATCACGAGCTCGAAGTGTTCGATCGCCACACTGGCGCGATCGTCAAGCGGGTGCCGGGCTTCGGAGTCCCGCACAGCCTCTATTTCTCGCCCGAGCGCAAGGAGCTGCTGGTCATCGACGGCGAGAAGCCGTCACCAGTGCTCGACTCTGCCACCCTCGCGGTCAAGCGCAGCTACAATCTGGCCAAGGGCTCGGATTCTTTCGGAGTGGACCCGACCAGCCAGCATCTCTGGATCGTCAGCGGCGGCAAGGACGTGCCCCAGGCTGACAGCAATTTGACCGAGGTCGATCCGGCCACCGGCAAGACCGGGGTCAATGTCCATTTCGACGCCAACCATGTCGAGGCAATGGCGATCGAGGCAGGCGGGCCGCGGCTGTTCATCAGCGTGACCGACAAGAACAAGATGGCGGTGGTCGATCGCAAGGCGGGCAAGGTGGTTGCCGA
>JAQGLD010000069.1 GCA_028293055.1 Alphaproteobacteria bacterium | reverse complement strand
CCCCGGCGAGCAGCCGCGCTGGGCGGTCGCGCTCAGCGAGATCGTCTACGAATCCGCAGCCCCGCCGAACCCGGGCTCGCTGCTCTGGTATCGCCTCGCCTGCAGCCTGCCGCCCACGCTGCCCGCGCAGAGCCTGGCCGATTCGGATTCCGAGAATGCTGCGGCAGCGGCCGCCGATTATCGGTTCGTGCTGGAGCAGCTCGGAGCGTGCGCGCGGACGCGGTCGCGGCAGTAGCCAGATGTCCCGCCCTGTGGGGGGGAAGAGGGATCGTGACGGCCTTCAGCCGACGTGCCTCTCAGAAGGATGTCAGCTCGACTCCGACTCCGGCGCAATCGGGATAGATGTCCGGCTTGCGCGAAGAGACCCTCAGCGCGGTGACCCCGTAGCGGGCCGCGATGAGATCGTATATCTCGCGCACCAATGTCTCCTGGAGGTTGAAGCGGCGGCCCTCGGCGAGCCGGCCGATCTCGGTGCGCAGGAAATCATAGTCCCATGCAGTGCACTGATCGTCCGACTCGGCGAACGCGGCCGCGTCGACCCAGACTTCGACGGTGACGAACAGCCGCTGCGGCTGGCCGATCTCGAATTCGTGAAATCCGATATCGGCCGACAGGCAATAATCCTCGAGCACGATCTTGCGCGTCTTCGGCGCGAGCCGGTCCGGAACGAGGCGTTCGAGCCTGACCGCTTCATCCATCGTCATGCTCCAGGAACTGGACGTCGCGGGGCAGGCCGAGAAAGCGCTGACCGCCGTCGAGGACGAGCGTCTGGCCGGTGATCGTCGGCGTGGCAATGATGAAGCGCAGGGCAGCGACGATTTCCTCGACGCCGACTCCACGCCGGAGCGGATTGAGCGCGTGTACCGAATCGAAATTCTCGCGGCTCTGCGGCCCGGAGACCAGGGTGACCGAAGGCGCGATCCCGCACACCCGGACGCCGCGCTCCGCCCAGATCCGCGCCTGGAGCTCTGCCATGCCGGCGAGTCCGAATTTCGACACGGTGTAGCTGAAGAAATCCGGATTGGGCTGGGCGAGCTTGGCGTCGAGCAGGTTGACGATCACGCCGCCACGCTCCGCCTCGGCGGCGAAACGCTGCGCCAGCAGGGCCGGCGCGCGCAGGTTGATCGCCATGTGCGAATCCCATTGGTCGACGCTGAAGCGGTCGGCGCTGTCATATGCGAAACGAGAGGCGTTGTTGACCAGCAACCCCGGCGCGGGAAGCCCGTCCAGCGCCGTGAAGACGGCCTCCGCGCAATCCGGGTCGGCCAGGTCCGCCGAAACCACCCGGGCATTGCCGAGCTCGGCGGCGAGCGCCTGCGCCTCGGAAATCGAAGTGTGGCAATGGACCAGCAGATGCCAACCGTCCGCCGACAAGGCGCGGCAGAGCGCTGCTCCGATCCGTTTCGCGCCACCGGTGACAATTGCCGTGCGGGGGCCGTCATGCTCGCTCGCCATGGCCGAGACCTAGGGTCCGCCCGGCGGCGCGGCAAGGCTTGCCGCAAGGCGGGGCCCCGCCTACCTCCGCCCGATGCCGGCGCCCGCCCCTCCAATGCCCGACGATCTCGGCAGCCTCTCGCTCGCGGAGATCGCACGGCTGGTCGAGCAGCGCAGGCTGCCTCCGGTCGAGCGATGGAATCCGGCCGAGTGCGGCCATAGCGGGATGCGCATCGCCCGCGACGGCACCTGGTTCCACGACGGCGGGCCGATCGGCCGGGTGGCGATGGTCCGGTTGTTCTCGACCATCCTGCGGCGCGAGCCGGACGGCCGCTTCGTCCTCGTCACTCCGGTCGAGAAACTCGATGTGGATGTCGAGGATGCGCCGTTCGTCGCGGTCGAGGTGAAGAGCGAAGGGGATGGCGAGAGCCGCAACCTCGCCTTCCGGCTCAACATCGGCGACATCGTCATCGCCGACTCCGACCACAGACTGCGTTTCGAGGAAGCGGCCGACGGACCTCATCCCTATGTCGAGGTCCGGCCCGGCCTCGACGCCCTGATCGCACGGCCGGTCTATTACGAGCTCGCCGAGCTCGCGCTTGCCGAGGATGCCGAGCCTCCGGGCCTGTGGAGCGGCGGCACCTTCTTTCGGATGGCGCCGCAATGAGCCTCGCCGACACCCTGCGCGAGGCGCTCGCCCTCGGCCACCAGCGCCAAGTGGTGCTGCTCGAGGGCGATGTCATGGAGCCGGACGGCGGCGGCGAGCCCCTCCCCGCAGCAGTGCTCGTCCCGGTGGTCGATCGCCCCGAGCCGACAGTGATCCTGACCGAACGGCCGATGACGATGCGCAAGCATCCCGGCCAGATCAGCTTTCCGGGCGGACGGATCGACCCGGGCGACGACGGCCCGATCGCCGCCGCCTTGCGTGAGGCGCATGAGGAGATCGGCCTGCCGCCGGCCTGCGTCGAAGTGATCGGAATCGCCGATGTCTACCGGACGATCACCGGCTTCCAGGTCACCCCGATCGTCGGGGTCCTCCCGCCCGACCTCGATCTTCGTCCCCATCCGAGCGAGGTCTCGGACATGTTCGAGGCGCCGCTCCGCTTCCTGCTCGATCCGGCCCGGCACGAGATCCGGTCCGCCATCTACCAGGGCCGCGAACGCCATTATTACGAGATACGCTGGCAAGGGCGCCGAATCTGGGGCGCGACCGCGGCAATGATCGTCAACCTGTCGCGCCGGATGGAGCTGGCGGCATGAAGCTGCCCAACGCATCGTGGCAGAAACGCGCCGGATTGGCGCAGCTGCTCGAGGCGCTCGACGCGCCGCTCGGCGAGACACGCTATGTCGGCGGCTGCGTCCGCGACACCTTGCTGGGGCTCGCGGTCAGCGACGTCGATCTCGCCACCCGGCTCCCGCCTGAGGCGGTGATGGCGCGCCTCGCCAAGGCCAAGATCAAGGCCGTCCCGACCGGAATCGCCCACGGCACGGTGACTGCGGTGATCGCCGGAACGCCGATCGAAATCACCACCCTGCGCCGCGACGTCAGCACCGACGGCCGCCACGCCACCATCGCCTATACCGGGGATGGGGAAGAGGATGCGGCACGCCGCGACTTCACGAACAACGCCTTGTCGGCAAACCCGGCGACTCTCGAGATATTCGACTATTTCGG
>JAQGLD010000068.1 GCA_028293055.1 Alphaproteobacteria bacterium | reverse complement strand
GGGTCATAAGACATCAATTAGAGCGATTTGTAGTCAGATGGAATCATCTGCGACTCGCAAATCGCGGCAATTCAAGACTCTAGAGCGGGCGGTTCGATGCAATCGGATCGCACACGGCTCTAGAACGCTCATCCAGAGTCGGGACCGAGCTTGTCGAGGGCCCGTATCGAAGGACGCCCCTCAACTAAGCGCGCCAGGGACGGAAATCGTCGCTACCAGGCCCCCAGTTTCGCCATTGCGCAACCGCAAGTTCCCGCCGTGGCTTTCCGCCACCGCCTTGGCGATCGCGAGGCCGAGGCCGGCGCCGCCGGTCTCGCGGTTGCGTGAGGCTTCGGCACGATAGAAGGGCTCGAGAACCTGACCGAGCTGGTCGGCAGGCAGGCCTGGTCCGTCGTCGGCGACCTCGACGAGCACTGCGTCTTGCTCGCGCCACACCGCCACGCGGGCCGAGCCGCCATATTTGACCGCATTGTCGACCAGGTTGCGGACTGCGCGGCGCATCAGATTGGGCTGGACGGTGGCGACCTGGCGCTCGGAAGCTAAGAAGGTCACCGGCCGGCCAAGCTCGCGATATTGCTCTACCACGGCGTCGGCCAGGGCGGCCAGATCGATCACCCTGCCCTCCTCTCGCGCGCGTCCCGAGCGGGCGAGGACCAATATATCCTCGAGCATCGCCGCCATCTCCTCGATGGTGGCGATCATCCGATCGCGCTCGCTTTCGGGCTCCACGCTCTCGGCGCGGATTCGGAGCGAGGCGAGAGGGGTGCGCAGATCGTGGCCGATGGCTCCGAGCATCCGATCCTTCTCGTCGAGCAGCGCCGAGACCCTGCTGTTCATCGCATTGAACGCCTCGATCGCGCGCCGGAGGTCGCTCGGCCCGGTCGGAGCGACAGTGCGCGCTATCTCCCGCCCACCGAATGTCTCCGCGGCCTCGGTCAGGTCGCGGAGCGGCCGCGCCAGGCGGCCGGCGATGAACAGGGTCGCGCCGAGCACCACCAGATAGAGGAACAGGGTTGCCCCGGCGAGCCTGGCGCTGAGCCACGGATCGGGCCGTGGAGTGACGATGCGGCCGTTGAGCCAGCCATCGCTGGTCCGCGCCGATAGCAGGAGCAACTGCAGGTCGGTCGGCGCCGCGCCCGAGCGGCTAGCGCTGCTCCGGCTCGAGCGCCGGATCGTGGTCAGCGCAGCCCGCACATCCGAGCTCTCGATCCCCGCCGAGGCGAGCGACTGGCGCAGTCGATCCTCGACCTCGGGGGTCCGCGCCGAGGTTTCGGGCACATTGCTGCTGCGCGACACCCGGAATTGCGCGCCGCGGCGGGAACCGTCCTGGATCACGGCATAGCGGAATTCGGGCGGAGCCTGGGCGAGATCGGAGGCGAGCGCGACGAAGCGAGTGATCGCCGGCCCCTGATTCTGTGCGAGGCTGAGCTTCTGGCGTTCGTTGAGGATCAGAGCAAAATTGGCGACCTGAGCGATCAGAAGCGCGATTCCGATCAGCAGCGCCATCTGGCCGATCAGGCTGCGTGGCACGAACCGGTTCACAGTCGCCGCACCTCGCTGGCAAGCGTGTAGCCGCCGCCCCAGACCGTCTTGATCAGCTTGGGATCGGACGGATCCTCCTCGATCTTGCGGCGCAGCCGGCTGATGTGATTGTCGATGCTGCGTTCGAACGCGGCAAGCTCCCGGCCCTGGCTGAGATCGAGCAGCTGGTCGCGGGTGAGCACTCGCTTCGGATGGGTAACGAAGGCAAGCAGCAGATTATATTCGCCGGAGGACAAGGGCAAAGCGACGCCGTCGGAATCGCGCAGCTCGCGCTCGCCAGTACGCAGAACCCAGGGGCCGAAGCCATAGGCCTCTGCCTCGGGCGCATGGACCGGCCTGGCCGAGCCATCGGCGCGCCGAAGCACTGCCTTGATCCGGGCGAGCAGCTCGCGGGGGTTGAACGGCTTGGTGACGTAATCGTCGGCGCCGAGCTCGAGCCCGACGATCCGGTCCATGTCCTCCGTTTTCGCGGTCACCAGGATGACCGGGATTCCGCTGGTCGCGCGGACGAAGCCGGCGAGCGAGAGCCCGTCCTCGCCCGGCATCATGATGTCGAGCAGGATAAGGTCGATCGCATGGGCAGCGAGAACCTGGCGCGCGGCGGCGGCGTTTTCCGCCTTGGTGACGCGCAGGCCGTTTCGGCCGAGATAGGCGGCGAGGGGATCGCGAATGTCGCGTTCGTCGTCGACCACGAGGATATGGGGTTCGCTCATGCCGAACTCCTTAGCGGGCGCGGTTGCAAAGGCGAAGCCGTCGGCAGCGCCGGGTCCGTACGCAAAGGGGCTCCGGGGATTGCGCCCCGGAGCCCTTCACTGGCCTTCACCGCTCAGAAGGCATTGGCGAGGATCGATCCGATCAGGCCGCTGGCCACTGCGATCAGCACTGCATCGTTGCCCGACTGGACCCAGCGATAGCCGCGGGGGGCGTCGTGAAGGCGGTAGGCGCGGGGATTCTCGATCACCCGATAGTTGGTCGCATAGGATCGGTCGAACCGCTGGCCGATCCGGAAGCGCGGCGACTGCTGGCGGAAGCCCTGAGCCTGATGGAAGCCCAGAGCCTGCTGACGGAAGCCCTGCGCCGGCTGGCGATAGCTCGTAACCTGGCGGGTCTGCACGACCTGCTCGACCCGGCCACGGTCGTTGCGACCGTCATTGCCGTTGCGGCCAAACGGGGCGGCGGCGGCGGGGGCGGCGAGGACCGAAGCGGCTGCGACACCCAGGACGATTTTCTTGAACATTGTCTGTCTCCTCATTCGCGCCGACATTGGCGTTGATGAGGAAATGGACCCCGCCTGTCGCGGGCCTATCGCGGCGAAGTGCTTATTGTGTCGCGAAGTGTATCAATGACTTAGC
>JAQGLD010000067.1 GCA_028293055.1 Alphaproteobacteria bacterium | reverse complement strand
AACTTGTTTCAGGCTCCAGCTGGTCGCGCATCGAGAGGTGGAGGACTGGATGCTGAAACAAGTTCAGCATGACAAGCGTGGCATATGCGATTCCCCTCCCGTCCCGGGGAGGATCGCAAGCCGGGATCCCGGCCTTTGCCGGGACACGCAGGGCAGCGCTTCCCGCCGCCTTGCTACGCGGCCAGTCCCTCGAACTGCAGCCGCGCGAGGCGCGCGTAAAGGCCGCCATCGGCGCTGAGGCTGTCGTGATTGCCTTCCTCGACGATCCGCCCCTGGTCCATGACCACGATCCGGTCGGCGGCGCGGACGGTGGCGAGGCGGTGGGCGATGACCATCGTCGTCCGGTCGGCCATCAGCCGCTCGAGCGAGCCCTGGACCAGCCGCTCCGACTCCGCGTCGAGCGCGGAGGTCGCCTCGTCGAGCAGCAGCAGCGGCGCGTCGCGCAGGATCGCGCGGGCGATGGCGATGCGCTGGCGCTGGCCGCCCGAAAGGCGGGCGCCGCTCTCGCCCATATAAGTGTCGAGACCTTCGGGGAGCCGCTTGAGGAATTCGGCGGCATTCGCAGCTTCCGCTGCGGCCCATAATTCGTCGTCGCCCGCGTCCCAGCGACCATAGCGCAGATTGTCGCGCGCGGAGGCTGCGAAGATGATCGTCTCCTGCGGCACCATGGCGATCCGCGACCGCGCCTCGGCCGGATCCGCGTCGGTCAGCGCGACTCCGTCGACCCGCACCGAGCCTGCCTCGGGATCATAAAAGCGCTGGGCGAGCTGAAACAGGGTCGACTTGCCCGCTCCCGACGGCCCGACCACCGCTACCGTCTCGCCCGGCCGTACATGCAGGGTGAAATCGTGGAGCGCGCTGACCTCGCGTCGGGTCGGATAGCGGAAGGTGACGTTGCGGAACTCGATCTCTCCGCGGCTCGGCGAGGGCAGGGCAGTCGGCCGCGCCGGCGCCCGGATCTCCGGCTGCTCGTTGAGCAGTTCGCCGAGCCGACCGGCGGCGCCCGAACCACGCAGCAGATCGCCATAGACTTCGGTGAGCGCCCCAAACGCGCCGGCGACGAGGCCTCCGGTAAGGACGAAGGCCGCGATCGTGCCGCCGCTGATCCGGCCCTCCTGGACGTCGACCGCGCCCTGCCACATCACCATCGTGATCGCTCCGAAGATCAGACCGATCACCGTCGCGGTCATCAGGGCCCGCAACCTGATGCGGCGCTTCGCGGTCTCGAACACGCTTTCGACTGCATCGGTGAAGCGGACCGCCTCGCGCTGCTCCTGGCCGAAGCCCTGGACGATCTTCATGGCCCCAAGGACTTCGTCGACCATCGCTCCGACATCGGCGACGCGGTCCTGGCTCTGGCGCGACACCGAGCGGATCCGGCGGCCGAGAAAGACGATCGGCAGGACCGTCACCGGAATGCCGATCAGCAGCATGGTGGTCAGCTTGGGGGCGAGGGTGAAGAGATAGAAGATGCCGCCGAGGCCCATCACGACATTGCGCAAAGCCACCGAGATGGTGGTGCCGACCACCTGTTCGATGATCGTCGTGTCGGCGGTCATCCGAGAGGCGATCTCGGAGGGCCGGTTCTCCTCGAAGAAGCTCGGCGCGAGGCGAAGCAGGTTCTGCTGCACCGCCTGGCGTACGTCGGCGACCACCCGCTCGCCGAGCCAGGAGACGAAATAGAATCGCGCCGCGGTCGCGAGTGCGAGGACGACGACGATCATCAGCAGATATTGGAACCAGCGATCGATATTGCCGCCGCTGGCCACGAACCCCTTGTCGATGATCAGGCGGAACGCGTTGGGGATGGCGAGCGTCGCTGCGGCCGCGACCAGCAAGGCGAGCAACGCCCCGGCGACATGCCCCTTGTAGCGCGCGGTGAACCGCCAGACGATTGCGAGGTTGCCCAGCTTTCGGGTCGGACTGTCATTGGGGTCGGCCATTGCGGGGGGGTAGCAGCGGCGGCCCCGGCGCTCAATCACGGACCTTAAGGATAAGTGGCGAGTTGCGCCCTATACTGTATTGACCGCCATGCTGCAGAGCACCATGTAGGAGGCTGAATGTTATACGACGCCTATGAAATGCAACGTTCGCTTCTCGCGGGAGCCAGCACGCTTGCCAATATTGGCGCCGGATGGCTCCAGAACCCCGTAAATCCGTTTGCTTATAACGGCGTCAGCCCGATCTTCGCGTCTGCGCTGGATGTCTTCGCGCACGCCTCGGCGCCGCGCGGCAAGCCCGAATTCGGATTCGACAGGATTATCGTCAACGGCCGCGAGGTCGCGGTCCACGAGGAGATAGCGCTCCGCCGGCCGTTCGGTCAGCTCAAGCATTTCCGCCGCGAAGGCGTGGAGGGCGGACCCAAGCTGCTGATCGTGGCGCCGATGTCCGGTCATTACGCCACCCTGCTGCGCGGTACGGTCGAGCGCATGCTTCCGGGCCACGATGTCTACATCACCGATTGGCGCGACGCGAAGCTGGTGCCGACCGACCAGGGCCGCTTCGATCTCGACGATTATATCGACTATCTGATCGGCTTCCTCGAACATATCGGCCCGGGCGCTCATATGCTGGCGGTCTGCCAGCCTTCGGTTCCGGCTTATGCCGCGGCGGCGGCGATGAGCCGCGACAAGAATCCGGCGCGGCCTCGCTCGCTGACCATGATGGGCGGGCCGATCGACACCCGCAAGGCTCCGACCGCGGTCAACACCGTCGCCACCGACCACCCGCACAGCTGGTTCCAGCGCAACCTGATCGCGACCGTGCCGTATTCCTATCCGGGCTCGGGCAGGGCGGTCTATCCGGGTTTCATGCAACTCGCCGGCTTCATGGCGATGAACCTCAACGATCATCTCACCAGCCATTGGGAGATGTTCAAGCATCTCGTCCAGGGCGACGGCGAGAGCGCGGATTCGACAAAGGGCTTTTACGAGGAATACCGATCGGTCTGCGACATGACCGCCGAATTCTATCTGCAGACGGTCGATGTCGTGTTTCAGCGCCACCTCCTGCCGAAGGGCGAGTTCGAGCATCGCGGGGTCACGATCGATCCCGGCGCCCTCAAGGATGTCGCCCTGCTCGCGATCGAGGGCGAGCGCGACGATATTTCCGGCATCGGCCAGACCCGCGCCGCGCTCGACATTTCGACCGGGCTACCGGCCAAGCTCAAGAAATATCATCTTGCCCGCGGCGTCGGCCATTACGGCATCTTCAACGGCAGCAAATGGCGCGAGCAGATCGCTCCGGTGGTCGAGGACTGGATCCGCACCCACGGTGGTTAGGGCGATGCCCTACGCTCGCCGGTGCCACGATAGTCTGTCAAAGTGCTGCCTGCCCCTCAGGCGGTCAGGTCGAGCAGCGATCCTTCCATCTGGTCGGCGGTCCGAATCACCGACAGGTTCGCCCGATAGGCGGACAGCGCCTCGATCTGGGCTGCGGTCTCGGAGACCAGGTCGACAT
>JAQGLD010000039.1 GCA_028293055.1 Alphaproteobacteria bacterium | reverse complement strand
TCGACTATCTCACCACCCATATCTGGCCGCTCAACTGGGGCTGGGTCGATTCGGCGGATCTCGCCGGCACCTGGGCGGGCGGCGAGGCTAAGGTGCGCGATTACATGGCCCGCCACCAGGCGATCGCCGGACGCCTCGGCAAGCCCCTGGTGTTCGAGGAATTCGGCTTCCCGCGCGACGCCGGGCTCTACGATCCTGGCAGCCCGACCAGCTTCAAGGATCGTTACTATCGGCTGATCTACGGTGCGGTGCTGGACAGCGCCGCCAAGGGTGGTCCGCTGATGGGCTCGAACTTCTGGGCCTGGGGCGGCGAGGGCCGCGCAGCCCATCCCGACCACCGCTTCGCGCCCGGCGACCGGCTCTATGTCGGCGATCCGATGCACGAGCCGCAAGGCTGGTACAGCGTGTTCGACGTCGACGAGAGCACGAAGGCGGTGATCAAGGCGCACAGCGCAGAATTGGCGAGGATGTCCTGAATCCTTCTCTCCCGCCCTCCGCGGGAGAGAAGGGGCCCAAGCGGAGCTTGGGAAGTGAGGGTCTGCACCACGAACGCAGAAAGACCCTCACCCCCCATTGCTGCGCAATGGGTCCTCCCTCTCCCGCGAAAGGCGGGAGAGGGCCGGTTGCGGCCGCTACTTCAAAACCCCCATCTTCACTTTCAGCAGCACCGGCTCGGCGGTGAAGTTGAGGCCGTAATCGGTCTGGTCGCCATTCCACACCCGCGCCATCCGCCAGCTTCCGTCCTCGTCGAACGTGCCTTCCTCGACCCGGACCATCATCGCGCTTTCGCCCGCGGCGGGCTTGTCCAGGCCGAAGCGCAACCGGGCGTCCGATCCCGCGACGAGAAATTCGTCCGGGCCGGTCTGGGCTACCACGACCCCGCCGACCGGCTGGTCCCTGGCCGGATTGGGATCGGACTTGAGCCAGGTCCAGTCGGACTCGCCGAACTGCCACTGGCCATATTGCACGTTGATCCGCCAGCGCCCCATCGTTCCGCTCTGCGCGGCGCCGTCGGCGCCCTTCGCGCTTCCCCAGATCGGGTTGGAGGCCGCGATCCGCGCCCAGGTCCGCGCGATCGGAGCGAACAGCCGGTATTTGGACGCGAACGCCTCGATCGTCGCCGGATCAAGCGTTCTGCCGCCGAGCGGATAATTGGAGTAACCGGTCGCATCCATCCCGAACGGGGCATAGCCGATCGCGCCCTTCCCGAGCGCAGCCCAGAAGAAGCGGGCATGGTCGATCGAATTGCCGGTCTCGGGCACCATCAGGGCATTGTCGGGCCGCGCATAATGATCGAGCAGCGCCGCGAACTCGCGAGCGTCGCGATTGTAGATGTCGGGCGCGACCAGATCGAGATGTGGAGCGCCGGCCTTCCACACATCGATCATGTTCCATTGCGGACCGCCGCTCGGCGAGGTCGAAGCCGACTTGGCGTTGAACGGATCGCCGAGCGCCGAATTGGCGTACATCGGGATCGCCTTCACCGCCTTGCCGGCGGCTGCGATCTCGTCTGCGTAGCGCGCCATATGCCAGCTTGCGAAGGCCTGCTCGGCGAACTCCCCGAACACCTCGCTCCACGTGCCCGGCCGCTTGCCGAGCGCGCGGATCAATTCGGCGGGCACCGGGCCGCGGAACAGCCGCTCGGCCTCCGGCGCATGGTCGCGGGCCAGGCCGTAGCTGCCAATCTCATTCTCGACCTGGACCATGATCACGACATTGTCCGGGTCGACGGCCTTCAAATGGGCGATGAAGGCGACGAACGCCTTCTTGTCGGCTTCCAGCGTCGTACGCGCGTGGGGCGAAAGGACGGAGTGGGTCTTCCCCTCGGCGGTGCGCATCCTCGGGAAACGGCCATTGTCCATCTTCACCCAGGAAGGGGCGTAATTCGGGCTCGTATTCTTCCACGTGCCGAACCACAGTGGCACGATCCGCACATGCTCGCGCCGCGCCTGGTCGATCAGGGTATCGACCCAGGAGAAATCGAACTTTCCCTCGACCGGTTCGATTTGCTCCCAGGCGACCGGTATCTCGAGCGTGTTGGCGCCAAGCGCACGGATCACCGGCCATACCTTGGGAAGCGCAGCGGGATAATTGCTCGAATTGTTCGCCTGCGCCCCGAGCATCAGGAACGGCGCGCCATCGACCATGAGGAGGTGATGCCCGTCCTTCGAGACCAGCTGCGGCAGCGGCTGAGCGGCCGATGCGGGAGCAGCCAAAGCGGTCAGAGACCATCCGAGAGCCGCCATCGACCTGATCATAGGCACCGCCTGCTTTCACATGTGAAAGGACTGCATCCGCGAATGGGCCGACAAACGCAAGCGCAGGCCAGCGTTTCGGCTTAGCGCCCGAGCATATTCTCCGGCTTCACTACCCGGTCGAAAGTCGCCTCGTCGACCAGGCCGAGCTCGATTCCGGCCTCTTTGAGGGTGAGACCTCTTTCATGGGCATATTTGGCGATCTTCGCGGCATGGTCGTAGCCGATCTCGGGGGCGAGCGCGGTGACCAGCATCAGCGACTTGTTCATCAGCTCCGCGATCCGCCTTTCGTCGGGCTCGAGCCCGTCGAGCGCCCGCTCGGTGAAGCTCTCCATCCCGGTCGCGAGCAATTCGATCGAGCGCATCACATTGGCGCCGATCAGCGGCTTGAACACATTGAGCTCCATATGGCCCTGGAGACCGCCGATCGTCACCGCGACATGATTGCCCATCACCTGGGCCGCGACCATGGTCAGCATCTCGGCCTGGGTCGGGTTGACCTTGCCCGGCATGATCGAGCTGCCCGGCTCGTTCTCGGGCAGCTTGAGCTCGCCGAGGCCGCAGCGCGGGCCGGAACCGAGCAGGCGGATGTCGTTGGCGATCTTGGTAAGCGACACCGCGATCACATTGAGCATCCCGGACAGCTCGACCAACGTGTCGTGGCTGGCCAGCGCTTCGAACTTGTTCGGCGCGGTGGTGAAAGGAAGGCCGGTCAGCCGCGCGATCTCGTCGGCAATCTCCTCGGCAAAGCCCTTCGGAGCGTTGAGCCCGGTGCCGACCGCCGTGCCCCCCTGGGCGAGGCGGTAGAGCCGCGGAAGCACCGCGCGCACCCGCTCGATCCCGTCGCCGATCTGGGCCGCATAGCCCGAAAATTCCTGCCCGAGCGTCAGGGGCGTCGCGTCCTGGAGGTGGGTGCGCCCGATCTTGACGATCCGGTCCCACTCCCGCGCCTGCGCCGAAAGGCGCTCCCGCATCCGCTCCATTGCGGGGATCAGCCGCATGTCGACGGCGCGGGCGGCGGCGACATGGAGCGCGGTCGGGAAGCTGTCGTTTGACGACTGGCCCTTGTTGACATGGTCGTTGGGATGGACGGGGCTCTTGCCGCCGCGAGTGCCTGCCATGATCTCGTTGGCGCGGCCGGCGATCACCTCGTTGGCGTTCATGTTGGACTGGGTGCCGGAGCCGGTCTGCCAGACGAACAGGGGGAATTCGGCATCCAGTTTGCCGGCGATGGTCTCGTTCGCGGCCTGCACGATGACCTTCGCCTTGATGTCGGGGAGGCGGCCGGCCT
>JAQGLD010000025.1 GCA_028293055.1 Alphaproteobacteria bacterium | reverse complement strand
TACGGCTTTCCCGAGAGCCACGCGGCGAGCTTCGCCAAGATAGCCTACGCTTCCTCGTGGATGAAATGCCACCATCCGGACATCTTCTGCACGGCTTTGCTCAACGCCCAGCCGATGGGCTTCTACCAGCCCGCCCAGATCGTCCGCGACGCCGAGCAGCACGGGGTCGAGGTGCGGCCGGTGTGCATCAATCGCAGCGAGTGGGATTGCGCGCTGGAGGATCAAGATCCTCCCCTCGATTTCGAGGGGAGGGGGACCGCCGACGAAGTCGGTGGTGGAGGGGCAAGCGCGGAGCGCCTTTCTTGCTCTTCCTCCTCAAGGAAGGAGCGAGCTTCGCTCGCGCCCCTCCACCATGCTTCGCATGGTCCCCCTCCCCTGCAAAGGCAGGGGAGGAATTTAGCGCCCCTGCGCCTCGGCCTGCGCATGGCGTCGGGCCTGGCCGCGAACGATGCCGAGGCGATCCTCGCCGCCCGCTCGCACGGCCCCTTTTCCTCGGTCGAGGAGGTCTGGCGGCGGAGCGGGGTGAGACGGATCGCGCTCGAGAAGCTGGCCGAAGCCGACGCCTTCCATGCGCTCAGCCTCAGCCGGCGCCAGGCCTTGTGGCAGGTGCGCGGGCTTCGCGACCACGCACTTCCGCTGTTCGCCGCAGCCGGAATCCAGGAAGGGACGCACGAGCCGACGGTGAAGCTCAACAAGATGACCGAGGGCCGCGAGGTGGTCGAGGATTATGGAGCGGTCAGCCTGTCGCTGCGCGGCCATCCGGTCGCCTTCCTGCGCGAGACGCTCGACCGGCGGCGGATCACCCGCTGCGCCGATCTGGTGAAGCTCAAGGACGGATCGCGGGTCGAGGTGGCCGGCCTCGTCCTCATCCGCCAGCGCCCGGGCAAGGGCAATGTCACCTTCATCACGCTCGAGGACGAAACCGGAATCGCCAATGCGATCCTCTGGCAACGCAAGTTCGAGGCGCAAAGGCGGATCGTGATGTCGGCGCCGATGATCGGAGTGAAGGGGATCGTCCAGCGCGAGGGCGATGTCATCCACATCGTTACCGACCGGCTGGAGGATTATGGCCCGCTGCTCGCCACCGTCGGCCAGCGCGATTTTCCCCACCGCTTCGGACCCGGCGACGGCGCCACCCATGGCGGCTACGACCCGCGCGAGCGCAAGCCGCCGCGCGCGGCGGAGGCTCAGCTTTCCTTGCCCGCGCCTCCACCCGCGGAGCCGAGGATCAAAGTGAGGAGCCGGGATTTCCACTGACCCAAACGAAAGGGCCCCGTTCTTTCGAACGGGGCCCCGTGAGCTTAGACTGAAACGCGAGCCTTCAGAACTTCTGCTGGCGTTCGTAAAGCGACTTGTAATGCTGGATGCGGGTGACCCGCAGGCCGGGCATGCCCGAGCGGTCCACCGCCCGCTGCCAGCCCGCGAACTCCTCGAGAGTCAGGCTGTAGCGTTCGCAGGCTTCGTCGACGCTGAGCAGGCCGCCATTGACCGCGGCAACGACCTCGGCCTTGCGGCGAACGACCCAGCGGGTCGTCGCTGCAGGCGGCAAGCTGTCCAGAGTCAGCGGCTCCCCAAGGGGGCCGATGACCTGCGCTGGCCGTATCTTTTGATTCTCGATCATTACCACCTCAAAATCGATGACAATTCTGGCCGTGTCCTGCTTCCGGGAACCGCCTTAAGCCTCGCCGTTGAAGGAAGGCTGAAATGCCAAGGTAAATTTCCCCTTCATCTCAGTTTACATGGCGTGCACAGAGCGGGCTGAAACAGCCGCCCTGGACCGCTACCGCCTGCCGCCACGAAGGACCGCAAAGCAGGATTTCCGCCAGCGGATGGGCGAACGGACGCCGCATCTTCCACTGGACGAGAGCCTGCACCGCCGGGCTCGCCGAGGCCTGCGCCCGCAACGCCACCAGCAGCATTCCGAAATCGGGCTGTGCGGTGTCGCGGCTCGCGAAGCGCTTCTCGGCGCGGCCAAGGAAACCAAGATCCATGCGGCCGGTGTAGCGAACAGGGTTGAAGACGCGGTTAAAGCGCTGATCACTGGGCTTTTCGCCTCCGCGCTCCTATGTAGCGGCCGCCATGATTGCCGATTTCCAGCTCGACCGCCCAGCCTCGCAGGCGCGGATCGTCGTCGCCATGTCGGGCGGAGTCGACAGTTCGGTCGTCGCCGCGCTGGCAGCGCGCAGCGGCGCAGAGGTGATCGGAGTGACCCTGCAGCTCTACGACCATGGCGCCGCGATCGGCCGGTCGAGGACCTGCTGCGCGGGCCAGGATATCCATGACGCTCGGACCGTCGCCGACCGGCTCGGTATCGCCCATTATGTCTTCGATTATGAGAGCCGCTTCCGCGACAGCGTGATCGATCGCTTCGCCGACGAATATATGAAGGGGCGCACCCCGATCCCCTGCATCTCGTGCAACCAGGGAGTGAAGTTCACCGACCTGCTCGGCCTCGCCCGCGATCTCGGCGCCGATTGCCTCGCCACCGGCCATTATGTCCGTCGGGTGCCCGGCGCGAATGGAGCCGAGCTGCACCGCGCCGCCGATCCGGCGCGCGACCAGAGCTATTTCCTGTTCGCCACAACCGCCGAACAGCTAGACTATCTCCGCTTCCCGCTTGGCGGTCTGCCCAAGCCTGTCGTCCGCGAGCTGGCCCGGGACCTCGGCCTCGGAGTCGCCGAGAAGCCCGACAGCCAGGACATCTGCTTCGTTCCCGGTGGAGACTATGCGGCGGTGGTCAAGAAGGTCCGGCCGGAAGCGGCGGAGGCCGGTGAGATCGTCGATCTCGCCGGCAATGTGCTCGGCAACCATGCCGGCCTCATCCATTTCACCGTCGGCCAGCGCCGCGGCCTCGAAATCGGCGGGCAGCCCGAGCCGCTCTATGTCGTTCGCATCGAGCCTGGACCGCGGCGGGTCGTCGTCGGGCCGAAGCGGGCGCTCGCGATCCGCGCCGCCCGCCTGTCGGGTCTCAACTGGCTCGGGGAGGACCAAAGAGAAGGGCTGACCGCCAAGGTCCGGTCGATGGCACGGCCGGCGCCGGTCCGCTTCGACGGCGACTCGATCCATTTCGAAGCGGCCGAATATGGAGTGTCCCCGGGCCAGGCGGCGGTTCTCTACCAGGGCGATCGCTTGCTCGGCGGCGGCTGGATCGACGAGACGGTAGCGGCCGAGCTCGAGCCTGCCTGAGGAAGCGGACATGCATTCGCGCAAGGTGAAACGCCTCCACCCCTCCTATCGCGACGATATCGGCGATCTCGTCACCCGCCGGGCGATACCAGGGCCGGGTCTCGAGCATCTCGATCCTTTCCTGTTCCTCAACCATCATGGCCCGCAAGCCTATGAGCCGAACAATCGTGGCCTTCCGTTCGGGCCTCATCCGCATCGCGGCTTCGAGACCGTCACCTTCATCCTCGACGGCGAGCTCTCGCATCTCGACAGCGGCGGTCATGAAAGCGTGATCCATCCCGGCGGGGTCCAGTGGATGACCGCCGGTCGCGGAGTGGTCCATGCCGAGCTGTCGCCGGAGAGCTTCAAGCGCCACGGCGGGCCCCTCGAGATCCTCCAGCTCTGGATCAACCTGCCGGCGAGCCTGAAGATGACCGAGCCCTTTTATGCCGGGCTCGAAGCCGCCGACATTCCGACGGTCGAGCTGCCCGGGGCGAAGCTTCATCTCGTTTCGCAGGATTGGGGCGAGCGCGAGGCTCCGATAAAGCCGCTTGCGGATGTGCGGCTGATGACGATCGAGCTGGCCCCGGGCGGCCGCATCCAAGTGCCGGTCGCGGCCGGACGCAGCGTCTTCCTCTATATCGTCAGGGGCTCGGCCGAGATCGACGGCACGCCCGCGCCGACCTGGAACCTGGCCGAGCTCGAAGATGAAGGAGACGGGGTATCGATGGCATCGGCCCAGGGCGCGCTGATCCTGTTCGGCCATGGCGCTGCGTTCGCCGAGCCGATCGTCGCCCACGGTCCGTTCGTGATGAACAGCCGCGAGCAGATCGTCGAGGCGATCAGCGACTATCAGGCGGGACGCTTCGGCAGCCTCTGACCGACATGCTTGAAGGCGAGGCTATGCTTGAAGGCGGGGCCATGCTTGAAGGCGGGGGCGCGGCATGCGACGCTGCCCGGGCACAGGCAGGGGAATTGAAATGGGGGAATTCAGAGCTTTTATCGCGCGCGGCAACGTGCTCGACCTGGCCGTCGCCGTGATCATCGGCGCCGCCTTCGGGGCGATCGTCACCTCGCTCACCGCCGACATGATCATGCCCCTCGTCGGAGCGATCACCGGCGGCCTCGATTTCTCCAACCATTATGTCCTGCTCGGCCCGATCCCGCCGACCTATCACGGGGTGCTGAGCTATGCCGCGCTCAAGGCGGCCGGAGTGCCGATGTTCGGCTACGGCGCGTTCATCACCGCTCTTGTGAACTTCCTGATCCTCGCCTTCATCATCTTCCTCCTGATCAAGGCCGCCAACCGTGCGATCGGGCGCAAGGCGGAGGCGCCGGCCGGGCCGCCGGAGGACGTGCTTCTGCTCCGCGAGATCCGCGATGCGCTGAAGGGCCGGGGCTGAAAGTTGCCGGTCATCAGCGCCGGAATATTGCTCTATCGGCGGCGCGGCGATGCGACGGAAGTCCTGCTCGTGAGGCCGGGCGGGCCATTCTGGCGCGGACGCGACGCTGGGGCCTGGATGATTCCCAAGGGAGTGGTCGAGCCCGGCGAGGCGATGCTCGCCGCCGCGTTGCGCGAGTTCGAGGAGGAGCTCGGCAGCCGTCCCGAAGGCGTGCCCAGGCCACTCTGCCGGGTGCGCCAGGCCGGCGGCAAGATCGTCGAGGCATTCGCGCTCGAAGGCGATTTCGATCCGGAGTCCATGACCAGCATTGCGTTCAGCCTCGAATATCCGCCGAAGAGCGGCCGCTTCCAGGATTTCCCAGAGGTCGAGGAAGCGCGCTGGTTCCCGCTCGCCGAGGCCCGGGCGATGATGCTGCCAAGCCAGCTGCCGATGCTGGATGCGCTGGAGAGACAATCATGACTCATTGCGCCAGTTGTTTCCCGGCGTAGGCCGGGGGCCAGTCTCATCGCGCCCCGTCTGGTTCCGGCCTACGCCGGGAGACAAGGGCCGACAGCCTCCTCAATCGTCGAACAGGCCTGGATGCTGGCGTGGCTGGCAGCGCAGATACTGGTTTGGCGCCTTCACCTTCGCCCCGAAATGCGCCGCGGCGTGCCAGGGCCATCGCGGATCGTAGAGAATGCCGCGGGCAAGCGCGATCGCGTCCGCGTCGCCGGTACCAACGATCGCCTCGGCCTGCTCGAAGCCGGTGATGAGCCCGACCGCCACGACCGGGATCGCGACCGCCTGCTTGACCGCACGGGCGAGCGGCACCTGGTAACTGGGGCCGATCGGGATGGCCTGAGCCGGGCTGAGGCCGCCCGAGGAGACATGGATACCGTCGCAGCCGCGCGATTCGAGCGCTCGGGCGAAGGCGATGGTCTGCTCGACGTCCCACCCGCCCGCGACCCAGTCGGTGCCCGACACCCGCATCGTCAGTGGCCCGGCAAAGGCAGAGCGCACCGCATCGAACACCTCGAGCGGGAACCGCATCCGGTTCTCGAGGCTGCCGCCATATTCGTCGTCGCGCCGGTTGGAGAGCGGCGACAGGAATTGGTGGAGCAGATAGCCGTGCGCGCCGTGGAGCTGGACCAGGTCGATCCCGAGCCGTTCCGAGCGCCGCGCGGCCGTCGCGAAGCCGTCGCGAATTCGCTCGAGCCCGGACCGATCGAGCGCAACCGGCGGATTTTCGCCCTCGCCGAACGGGAATGGCGACGGCGCCACCGTCTGCCAGCCGGTCGCTTCGTCGGGACCGATCTGGGATCCGCCCTGCCAGGGGACGCGGGTCGAGGCCTTGCGGCCGGCATGGGCGAGCTGGATCCCGATCGGCATGTCTGAGTGGCGCCGGACGCTGGCCAGCACCCCAGCCAGCGCAGCTTCATTGTCGTCGTTCCACAGGCCGAGATCGTCGGGCGAGATCCGCCCTTCCTCGGTGACCGCGGTCGCTTCGATAGTCAGCAGCGCTGCGCCCGAATGCGAAAGGTTTCCGAGATGGATGACATGCCAGTCGGTCGCATTGCCGGCGCCGTCGGCCGAATATTGGCACATCGGAGCGATCACGATGCGGTTTCGAAGCTCGCGGGTGCCGACCTTGAGCGGCGTGAAAAGGGCGCTCGGCATAGGGTTTTTCCGATCTCGACGAAGTGAAGCGGCGGAACGGTCCTAGAGGATGAAAGTGCCTTCGAGCACGGTCACGCATTTTCCGCCGAGCACGACCTGGTCGCCGGCGAGCCGGCAGGCGAGCGCTCCGCCGCGCTTGCTCGCCTGCCAGGCTGTGAAGCTGTCGCGGCCCAGCCGCTCGGCCCAATAGGGCACCGAGACCGAATGGGCGGAGCCGGTCACCGGATCCTCGTCTATCCCGGCGCCCGCGGCGAAGACCCGGCTCACGATGTCGCTCTTCGATCCGGGCGCGCTGACGATGGTCAATATGTCTCCGATCCGGGCGAGCGCCCGGAAATCCGGCGCGAGCGCGAGGATCCGGGCCTCGTCCTCGACGATGATCAAGGCATAGCCGAGCGGGTGCCAGAGTGTCCCAACCGCCTCGCAGCCCAGCGCTGCGAGAACGTCCGGCAGCGGTTTCGGCTCGGCCTTCCAGGCGGGAAGGGTCAGCTCATAGCCGTCGGCCTTGCGGGCGACTTCGAGCAAGCCGGACTTTCGGGTGCGGAAACGGATTCGTTCGCGATCGCCGATCAGGACATGGCCGGCGGCGAGGGTGGCATGTCCGCACAGCACGACCTCGACCGCAGGGGTGAACCAGCGCAATTCGTAGTCCGCCTCTCCG
>JAQGLD010000032.1 GCA_028293055.1 Alphaproteobacteria bacterium | reverse complement strand
TGCTGATCGCGATCTGGGGCCATGAGACCAGCTACGGCGCGGTCACCGGCAACTTCGACCTGCTGAGCTCGCTTGCAACGCTCGCTTATGAGGGGCGCCGCCGCGAGCTGTTCGCAAGCGAGTTCATCGCCGGGCTCAAGATGCTCGACCGCGGGGTGCCGCGAACCATGCTCAAGGGCAGCTGGGCGGGCGCGACCGGCTATCCGCAATTCCTGCCAAGCACGCGGCTTCGGGTCGCGGTCGACGCCGACGGCGACGGCCAGGCGAATATCTGGACCAGCCAGGTCGATGCGCTCGCTTCGATCGCCAATTATCTTCGCTCTGCCGGCTGGAGGCCCAACGTGCCGTGGGGCTTCGCAGTAACGGTTCCGGCCGGATTCGACCGCTCCAGCCTCGCCAGCCGAATTGTCTCCCCGCGCTGCCCGCGAGTGCATCAGCGCCTTAGCCGCTGGATGACGATCGCAGAATGGCGGCGGCTCGGCGTGGTGGCGCAGAGTGGCGCCTGGCCGCGCGACGGCGAGATGGCCTCCCTGCTCGAGCCCGACGGTCCCGGCGCGACCGCCTATCTGCTGACCAACAATTACCGGGTCATCCTCGATTATAATTGCTCCAACTTCTACGCTCTCTCGGTCGGCCTGCTCGCCGACGCCGTCGCACGCTGAAATGGTGGCGCGGCGAGGACGGAGCGGCTAGAATTGCGGCGCATCCCGACATGATCATCTTTAGAATTGGCTATAGAAATGAAGACTAAGCATCTCTTTCTCATCATCTTTACCGCAGCACTGGCGCTTCCGGCGACGGCTGCGGCACCGCCCTTCGACACCGGCGCGAAGGTCGCCTTCATGATCGATCTCTCATCTGGCGCAACGCTCTACGAAAAGAATGCGGATGTCCGCATGCCGCCGGCCTCGATGGCGAAGATGATGACCAGCCACATCGCGCTCAACCTGCTCAAGAAGGGCGACATCAAGGCTGACCAGATGTGCCAGGTGCGCCCCGAGACCTGGCAGCATTGGCACGGCCCGGAAGCGGGCTCGACCATGTTCCTCTCGCCCGGCGAGCAGGTCAGCATCGACAATCTGCTCAAGGGAATCGTCACTCTCTCGGGCAATGACGCCAGCGTCGTGCTCGCCGAATGCATCGCCGGCACCGAGCCGGCCTTCGCAGCACGGATGAACGATGAGGCGAAAAGGCTGGGGATGAATAACAGCCATTTCGGCAATTCGAACGGCTGGCCTGACGCCGGAGTGACCTACACCACCGCCCGCGACCTCGCGACCCTCGCGCGGGCGACGATCGAGACCACTCCCGATCTCTACAAGCGCTATTACACGCTCGAGAATTTCACCTGGGGGCGCACGCTCGGCGGCAACCAGCCGATCACCCAGGCCAACCGCAATCCGCTGCTCGGCCGGGTCGCCGGCGCGGACGGGCTGAAGACCGGCCATACCGACGAGGCCGGCTACGGCTTCACCGGATCCGCGATCCAGAACGGTCGGCGGATCATCATGGTCGTCGCCGGCCTCGACAGCTTCAATCACCGAATCGAGGAATCGGTAAAGTTCATGAACTGGGGCTTCCTCGCCTGGAAGTCTCAGCCGCTGTTCCCTGAGGGGCGCAAGATCGCCGACGCCAAGGTTCAGCTCGGCAGTTCCGCCACGGTCGGGCTGGTCGCGCCGCGCAACCTCGCGGTCACCCTGCCGTCCGCCATCGCGCACGACAATGTCCGGGTGAAAGTCGTCTATGACGGCCCACTCAAGGCGCCGATCGCCCAGGGCCAGCATGTCGCCGACCTCGTCGTCACCACCGGCGACACGCCGCCGCAGACCATGGCCCTGGTCGCCGACCGGGCGGTCGCCAAGGCCGGCTTCTTCGGACGGATGTGGACTGGCCTGACCTCGCTGTTCGGATAGGTGCCGGGCCGATTCATCACCCTCGAAGGCGGGGAAGGGGTCGGCAAGTCGACCCAGCTAAGGCGCCTCGCCGACGCGCTCGGCGCCCGCGGGCTGGACGTGGTCACCACCCGGGAGCCTGGCGGCAGCCCGGGCGCGGAGGCGATCCGCCGGCTGCTGATGGAGGGGGACGTTGAGCGCTGGACTGCTCAGACCGAGGCTCTCCTGTTCGCCGCCGCCCGGTCTGACCATGTTGCTCGGGTCATAAAGCCGGCCCTAGATCACGGTGCTTGGGTGCTGTGTGACCGGTACATCGACAGTTCGCTTGCTTATCAAGGCGGAGCCGGCGGAATCGGAATGGCGTCGATCATGCGGTTGCATGAAATCGGGAGCGGTGGCCTGCTTCCCGATCGCACATTGCTGCTCGATCTGGCTTTGTATGACGCGGCGTGGCGCGAATTGGCGCGGGACAAGGGAAACCTGGATCGCTTCGGCAGGAAAAGCGGGTCGTATCACGAAGGGGTGGAACAGGCATTTCGGGAGCTGGCCGAGCATAATCCCGATCGTTACAGGCGCGTAGATGCGGACGGAAGTGAAGCGGACGTGACGGAACGACTGCTGGCAGCAATAGAGGATTTGCTGTGATCGGGAGCGATCTCCCCTCCCTGAGTACAGGGAGGGGGATTCTCCGGTGCGAGTTTCCAATCACATGATCCCCCTCTTCGGCCATGACGAGGCGGTCGCCGCCTTTCGCGAGGCGCTCGATGGTGGGCGCCTGCATCACGCCTGGTTGATCAGCGGACCCGAGGGTGTCGGCAAGGCCACATTCGCCGCCAAGGCCGCGCTCAGGGTGCTT
>JAQGLD010000631.1 GCA_028293055.1 Alphaproteobacteria bacterium | reverse complement strand
CTGATGACCTACGAGCGGGAGCGCAAGGCGCCGCCGGAAGGCTTTCCAAAATTGCCCGACATTCCCGGTCGACGCTATGTCGACTCGAATTTCCTGGCGCTCGAGAAGGAGAATATGTGGCGGCGCGCCTGGCTCTATGCCGGCCATTCCGAGCAGCTGCCCAGACCTGGAAGCTGGTTCCTGACCCGCAACACCGTCACGGCGATCCTGATCGTGCGCGATCTCAAGTGCGAGATTCGCGCCTTCTACAATACGTGCCAGCATCGCGGCGCACCGCTGGTGACCGACAATGAGGGCGAGGCGAGAGGCTTCGTCTGCGGATATCACGGCTGGAGCTATGCGCTCGACGGCAAGCTTACCGCGGTCCGCGACAAAAGGGATTTCGTCGACATCGATTTCTCGTGCCGGTCACTGGTCGCAGTGCGCTGCGAGCAGCTCGGCAACCTGATCTTCATCAACGAGGACCAGGAGGCCCAGCCCCTGCTCGACCATATCGGGCCGATGGCCGCCGAATTTGACCAATATGCGCTGGATTCGCTGCGCTTCGTGGAGTCGCGAAGCTACGAGGTGCAGAGCAATGTGAAGGTGCTGCTCGACGCCTTCCTCGAAGTCTATCATCTCAAGTCGATTCACCAGAGCACGGTCGATCGGTTCCTCGACTATCGCGGCATGATCGTCACGCTCTGGCCGAAGGGGCACAGCCGGATGATCACCCCCAACCGGCGTCCCGACTGGAAGGATCCCGGAACCGTCGGAATGCCGAAGATTCCGAGCGTCACCGAAGTGCCAGCGAACAACAATGTGAGCTATCACATCTTCCCGAATTTCGTGATGCCCGTGTCCGACAGCGGCATACCCCTGCTTCAGTTCTGGCCGACCTCGGACACGACCTGCCGGGTGGTGTCGACCTGGATCGCCCCCGATTACGATCCCAGCCAGCCGCAGCCGCTGTGGGAGACGCGAATCCGCAACTGGGAACGGATCCTCTACGAGGATCTCCAGTTCGCGCCGCAGATTCAGGAATCGCTCGAGAGCAGGGGCTTCCGCGGAATGCCGCTCAATTATCAGGAGCGGCGGATCTACCATTGGCACGAGGAGCTCGATCGCCGGATCGGCCTCAACCAGGTGCCGCCCGAGGCGCGGGTCGAGCAGGTATTGCAGGATTGGGTAGAGGCCTGAGCGCCTTCGACGACACGAAATGAGACTGCGGCGCGATGCCCGCCGGGGAGAGGAAAGATGGATTTCAGGCTTAGCTCCGACCAGGAGCAATTGCGTTCGGCCGCACGCGATTTCGCGCGTTCGGAGCTCCCGGCAATCGCTGCGGAGCTGGAGCGGGACAACAAGCCTGTCGGCCACCACCTGATCCGGCAATATGCGGAGATGGGGTTTCTCGGGATCAATGTGCCTTCGGAGCTTGGCGGCCTCGGCCTCGGAAACGTCGAGGCTTTGATCGTGCTCGAGGAATTCGCCAAGATCTCCTCGGCGGTCGCCTTTCCGATCTTCGAATCCTCCGTCGGGCCGGTCCGTGCGATCGAGCATTTCGCGCCGCACCCTCTGCGCGACCGGGTCGTACCGGCGGTGTGCCGCGGCGAGATGGTGGTCGCGGTGTCGATGTCCGAGCCGGACGCCGGCAGCGCACTCACCGACCTCAAGACCAAGGGCGTGGTGAAGGGCGACACGGTCGTGCTCAACGGCACCAAGCGGTGGTGTTCGGGCGGCGGCCATTCGGATGCCTATCTGGTGTATTGCCGACTGTCCGACGATCCGGGCGCGAAGGCGATCGGGGCGGTCCTGGTCGAGAAGGGCACGCCGGGAATGAGCTTCGGGCCCAACGAGCAATTGATGGGCTTTCGCGGCATCCCTTCGTCCGACATCAATCTCGACGATTGCGAAGTGCCGGTCGGCAACATCGTCGTGCCCGCGGGCGGCTTCAAGAAATTGATGGAAGCCTTCGACCTCGAACGCTGCGGCAATGCGACCATGGCGCTGGGCCAGGCGTCGGGGGCGCTCGAGGATGTGGTCGATTATGTCCAGGAGCGAAAGCAGTTCGGCAAGGCCATCGCCGAATTCCAGGCTGTGCAGATCAAGCTGGCGGAGATGCAGATGAAGGTGGACGCCGCTCGGCTGCTGATCTGGCGCGCGGCATCCAATGCCGAGGACGGGCTGCCCTCGGTGCTCGACAGCTCGCTCGGCAAATGCTTCGCCAACACCATAGCCCGCGAAGTCACCGGCGACGCCCTCCAGCTGATGGGCGCCTACGGCTATTCCAAGGAATTCCCGATGGAGCGGAGGCTTCGCGACAGCTGGGGCTGGGGAATAGCCGGCGGCGCGATCGACATCCAGAAGACCAATATCGCAGCGGCGATGCTCGGTCGCCGCTTCGACCAGCGGCGCTGAGCAAGGATGTCAGGCGAGCGGCCGGCTTGCGCGCGTGTAGACCAGGTTGATGCTCGTGAACGTCACCGCTTCCTCGCCTTTCTGGTTGACCACGGCATAGCGGGTGAGCGCGGTGCCGCGATCCGCTCCGCTGCTCGACGGAGTCAGCCTGACGATTTCCGACGTCACATGGATCGTGTCGCCGGCCTTCACCGCACGCCGCATCCGCACGTCGTCCCATCCTACGCCGCAGATGAAGTCGATGTCGGAATTGATCTCATGGTCGAGCTGGCGCCACAGCGCCAGCACGTGGATTCCGCTCGCCACCAGTTCGCCGAACACCGACGCGCGGGCAAGCTCGGGATCACTGTGAAACCATTGCGGATCGTAGGCGCGCGCGAAGGCGAGGATTTCCGCCTCGCTGACGGTCTGGTCGCGCGACGTGCGGAACTCGCCCACCTGGAGATCCTCGAACGTGCGATGCGGCCGGACGGGCACGAAGGCTTGTGGTCTTGCGTCGGTCAATTTGCTCGGCCTTCCTCGCTCGCGGATGTCGCGTGCTGCCATGGAGAATTGCACCCATCCCCCGCAATTGCCAAGCGCGCGATCAGACCTTGTGAGGGCAGATGAACGATCAGGCGGCTGCGATGGTGGAGATCGAGATCCGCGACCGAACGGCCGAGCTCGCCGGCCTGTTCGCCTTCGACGAGGTCGAGAAGGATCGCTTCCGCGCCGCGGCGAGCCGCTCGCCGATGCAGCGGCTTTACGGCGGGCAGGTAATCGCGCAGGCGCTGTCGGCGGCGCAGCGGACGGTCAGGGACGGCCGCCTCGCGCACAGCTGCCATGCCTATTTCGTTCGGCCGGGACATCCCGATCTGCCGATCGACCTGGCAGTGACCCGCGACAGCGACGGGCGCAGCTTTTCGGCCCGGCGGGCCAATGCGGTTCAGGGTGATCGGCTGATCCTCAGCCTGTCGGCATCCTTCCAGGATTCCGAATCGGGACCCGAGCATCAGTTCGAAGCCCCCGACGTGCCCGGCCCGGAAGGCCTGCAGCCGCAAAGCGAGCTGCTCGGCGCGCTCGGGACCAGGCTGCCGCCGCGGCATCACGCCTTCTGGCTGAGGGATACCGGCTTCGATTTCCGCTCGGTCGAATCTTTCGTCACCTTCTCGCCCGAGCCGATGCCGGCGCGGCGGCATTTCTGGTTTCGGCTTCGCAATCGGATCGGCGACGATCCCGCCGAGCATCAGCGGCTCTTCGCTTACGCCTCAGATCTCTATCTGCTCCACGCTGGACTGCTTCCGCTGGGCGTGAGCTGGGCCGAGCCGAGCCTGCAGGATGCCAGCCTCGATCATTCGATCTGGTTTCACGATCGCTTCCGGATCGACGAATGGCTGCTCTACGCCTTGGACAGCCCTCGCGCCGGCCACGCCCGCACCCTGGCCCGCGGCCAGATTTTCACCCGCGACGGACGGCTGGTCGTCTCGGTCGCCCAGGAAGGCCTGATCAGGCTGCCGCCGGATTTCGCCGGATGAACGGACGCAAGGACAGCGCTGCAACTCCCGGCGCAGGGCAGATGGACATCCTGTTCCAGCCGGTGCGCATCGGGACAATGCAGGTGCGCAACCGCATCGTGATGGCGCCGATGACCCGCGAATTCTCACCCGACGGCGTCCCCGGAAGCGATGTGGTCGAATATTATCGGCGCCGCGCCGCAGGCGGCGCCGGCCTGATCGTGACCGAAGGCATGGCGGTCAATG
>JAQGLD010000629.1 GCA_028293055.1 Alphaproteobacteria bacterium | reverse complement strand
TGCTCGGCCTGCTGCTGCCCCCGAGCCTCGTCTTCCTGCTGCTCGCAGTGAACATCCCAACCATGCTCAAATATCTCGCCTGCTCGCTTTGCGCGGTCCGGCTGGCGAGCGTCCCGTCCGAGCTCAGGGACCGGGCTGCGCTTCGCTTCCCGCCACGCCTCGTCGCGATCACCGGCTGGGCGGCAGCGCTGGCTGCGGTGGTGATCATCGCCGCGGGAGTCGAGGCCGACTGGAAGCCCTATTTGCTGGTCGCCGGATGGTTCGTCGTCGGGCTGGTCTATTACCGGGTCCGGGGCCGCCGGGCGCCCCCGTCCGGACAGGGCGAATAAGGTGCGACCGGCCGGGGGCGCAGGCGAAAGGATTATGCGGCCGGGGGGCGCTTCGCCCGGATCATTGGATAACAATAGCGTGGGGGCGACCTATGCTGTGCCGGTGGGAGTGGTGCCGCAACAAGGGTCGCGCGAGGAGAGCTACGCGCAATGGGTACGCGCGGCGATCGCCCGCACGCGTGCCAGCGGCGGCCGGCTCGTCGCACTGTTCGAAAGTTCGGTTCCCGAACCGGTCGACCTCATCCAGCAGATCGTCGCCCGCGCCTTCGCGGATCCGGTGACGTCGCGATATACCAGCGCCTTTTCGGGCGGAAATCCCTATGTGGTCGACCATCTCGCGAGCGCCTATGGAGTCGGCGCCGACCATATCCTGTGCACCACCGGTGCGACCGGAGCGCTGTCCTTGATCTACCGCTCGCTGGTGCGGCCGGGCGAGCGGATCCTGGTCGAGGCGCCAGGCTTCGATCTGTTCGATGGCATTGCGCGTGACTGCGACATCAGGGTCGACCATTTCTCGCGCAGGCCGCCGCTTTTTGGTTTCGATCCCGCCGAGATCGAGGCGAAGCTCAGGCCCGATACCAGGCTGGTCGTCCTTTCCAACCTCCATAATCCGTCGGGGATGGCCGCAGACCATGAGGCGCTCGTCGCCCTGGCCCGGATCGCCGAGGCGCGCGGAGTCCTCGTCCTGGTCGATGAGGTCTACGGCGCTTATGCCGATTGCCAAGCCCGGCCTTGTCCTGCGGCGAGCCTCTCGCCGAGCCTGATCAGCGTCAGCAGCCTGACCAAGATCTTCGGCCTGAGCACCTTGAGGTGCGGCTGGATCGTGGCCCGCCCGGATGTCCTCGGGCCGGTCCGCGAGATGAGCGAGAAGTTCGAGTTCGGGATCTCGAACCTGGCCCATGCCGTGGCGGCTCTGGTGCTCGACGAGACCGAGCGATTCCGGGATTATGCATTCGGTGTCATCGCCTCTGCCCGTCCGACGATCCAATCGCGTTTCGCGCAATGGCGGCGCGAGGGCCTGATCGAAGGCGAACTCCCGCCATTCGGATGCATTTCCTTCCCTCGCCTGGTCGGGATCGACGACACGATAGCTTTTTCCGACTGGCTCTCGGAGCGCTGCGGCGTGATCGTCGCGCCTGGCGAGTATTTCGGAGCTCCAGGACATGTCCGGATCGGCCACGCGCTGCCGGTCGAGGACCTGACCCATGGCCTCGACCAGCTCGGCGAGGCCCTGCGCGTTTTCCGCGGCAAAGCGGGCGAGGCCGCGCGCGAGCGGGCGGCCTGCTCAGAGAATCTTTGACCCGCGAACGGGAATCTCGGTCGTATATTTGAGCTCGCTCACCGCGACCGTCGACTGGATGTCGGCCACTCCGGGCAGCTTCATCACGGTCTTGAAGATGAACCTTTGATACCATTCCATCGAGGAGGCGATGACCTTGATCATCACGTCGCGCTCGCCGAAGATCGAATAGCATTCGAGGATCTCGGGAATGTCCTCGAGCTTGCGCATGAACTCGGCGCGCTGCTCGTCGCTCAGCGTTGCGATCTTGAGCGTCGCGAAGATGTAGAGGCTCGGCCCGAACTTGGACGGATCGACCAAGGCGACCTGCCGCTTGATATAGCCCTCGTCGCGAAGCCGCTGGAGGCGGCGCCAGCAGGGCGACTGCGACAGGCCGACCTTGTCGGCCAGCTCGCTGGTGGACAGCGAGCTGTCGCGCTGGACCTGCTCGAGGATTCGGATGTCGATTGCGGAAAGCTCTTCGGCCATGGCGCATGGTTCGACCGGGCCGGTCGGGCGCGCAACCTTAATCTTCGCCTGGCCTAGGGCTATTTGACGAAATCGTGGACGATCTGCGATGCCTGCCGGCGGGTGGAGGCGCCGTCGAAGGGCGAGTGCCCGGCCTCCAGCGCGACCATCCGCACCCGGTCGAGGGGCACTCCGGAATGGGCGAGCGTGTAGCGGGGCGCGAGGATCGGGACTGCGAGATCGTAAAAGCCGCCGAGAAGCAGGATCCGCATCGCCGGCCGCTGGCGCATCAGCGTGGTGAAGTTTGAGGCCGGGCTGGGCGTGCCGCCAGGTCCGGCGGTCTCGCCGCGCCAGTCCCAGCTGAAATTTACATCGAGGCTCAGCGAGTAATAATCGCGGGCGGTGGCGACCTTGAGCGTGTCTCGAAGATAATCGCCGATCGGCTTGGACAGAATGACATTGGTCCTTCCGAGTCCCAGCGATGGGTCGTTGGCGGCGGCGGGCCTGCCCGGATTTGCAGCTTTCGCCGGGATCGGAGCGGTGACCCGGACGTCCAGGCGCCCGACGACCTGGCCCGGGACGAGCGCCTCGAGGAACTTCTGGGTGTCGACCCGCAAATCGGCGGCCGCCACCACGTCTGCGGGAAGGCCGACGAGCGAGGCGATGCGCTGCGCAATCCTGCGCTTCTGCGCGGCCGGCAGCGCCGAGCCCTGCTGCAGCGCGACGACATAGTCCTGCTGAGCGAAACGCCGGGCCGCCTCCCAGACCGCTGCGACGTTCCTTCCGGAGCAGCGCACCTTCCTGTGCTCGCACGCAGCGACCGCCATCGTCGGCAAGGCATCGACCGCGGCCTGGTCCTCTCCCATGTCCATGTCGAGCGCCGGGGACAGGAGGATGAGCCCGGCGACGTGGAGATCGCCCATGTCCTTGGCCATGGTCGCGAGCCGGTAGCCGCCATAGCTCTCGCCGGCGACATAGAGTGGCGAGCCGAGCCGGCCGTTGACGCGAAGCCAGTCCCGAATCAGCCCGAGGACCGAGGCCGCGTCGCCTTGTGGAGTCCAATAGGGCTTCCCGCCGCCGGGCCTCAGCGGGCGGCTGAACCCGGTTCCCACCGGGTCGACGAACACCAGATCGGCGGAATCGAGCAGGCTCTCCTCGTTCTCGACGAGCGGCCGAGCCCCCGAAGCATCGCGTTCGCCAAGTCGCCTGGGCCCCACGGCGCTGAAATGCAGCGGCGAGGAGGAGGCTCCCGGACCGCCGTTGAACAGGAAGACGACCGGGCGCACCGCAGGATCGGAAACTCCGTCGCGAACATAGCTCGTCGCCGAAATCGTCGCGAGCGCGACCCCATCTGCGGACTTGAGGACGGACTCGAACCAGGACGCCCGGTAGGCGATCGTCTGTGTCCCGATCCGGACGTGTTGCGGCGCCGAGGCAGCTGGGAGCGGAGCATCGGTCGCGACCGGGATCTCGGCCGGGATCGGCTGAGCCTCGGCCATCGATGCCGCGAGCGTGCCGGCAAAGGCCAGGGCGACAAGCCATCGGGTCGGGCAGGCGCGCAACATCGTCCATCCTTTGTTCGAGGGATCGTTTCTGCAACACAAGCCGAGCATAAATCTTGCGATTTTGCAGCCGAGGCGGCCCAGGGAGGAAAACCAATGCGGATCCGCTACAGTCGGCCCGGTCACGAGAGCGGCCTTGGCCAACATCTTTTCGCAGCCACGGTCGAGGAGCGTCAGGTGCGCCTATCCGGCGCCATATTCCACTGGGTTGGCAAGCCAGGCCTCGACAGCCGATTCGCGCCATCCGATGCATCGATGCGAGATGGCCACCTGGCGCGGGAAGCTTCCTTCAAGGACCTTGCGATAAAGGGTCGAGCGGCTGAGGCCGGTGCGCTGGAGCACGGCCGGAAGCCTGATGATCCGGTCTGGAGCGGCATCGCCCATCGTCTCCTCCTCTGAAGCGAAGGGGACAGTAATGGGAAGCGGCGGGACCGGCGCAACCGGCGCGTGCGCGGGCGGGCCGTTCGTGCCGGACGAATCTCCCGGCAAGGCTTCGCTGCGCGACCCGGCCGTGCACAGGTCCTCGAGGCGGAGTTGAGTGCGCGATGAGCTTGCGGCGAGATGTTCGAAAAGCGCAGCCTGCGAAGGCTGACGAAATTGCTCCAGTCCGGCGGCGTTGATCGCTCCGATCCTCCACACGGATTTTCCGACCGCATCGCGCGGCAGGATGTACCAGGCTTGCACCTCGCAGCTGTGTGGCCGTGCGCAGGCGAGCGCCACCAGGTCCGAATCGGGGTTGGCCGCGGGCCGAAAGAACCAGCGCAGCAGCCCCCCGGGCAATTCTTTCGCCCGTATCACTCTCAGCAGGATCGTCGGACCCCCGCCTATTCGGAGCACGCCGGTGCGGGCGATCGTGCACGC
>JAQGLD010000620.1 GCA_028293055.1 Alphaproteobacteria bacterium | reverse complement strand
ATGAAGAGCGTGCGCCGATCCTGGCCGCCGATCACGAGCTGGAGCGGCCGCGCCGGTACGTCGATGCGGCGGAGCAGCTTGCCGCCGGGCGCGTAGACGAAGACCTGGCCGTTCGCGACATAGAGATTGCCAGCCGAATCGCGCGCGACGCTTTCGCCGCCGCGCTCGGCTACCATGAAAAGGCCGGTGACAATGCCGTTGGCGCCGACCTGCCCGGCATAGGTGCGGTTCTCCGAGCCGTTGGTCAGGAAGACGGGCTCACCCGGCCGCGCTGCGACGAGGCCATAGGCGTCGAGCGTGTCCGACCAGCGCCATCCCTGATGATCGTCGGGCCCCTGGTTCCAGACCCGGAAGGCAGGGAGCACCAGCGATCCGTCGGACGAGACATATTCCATCGCCTTGGGCGCAGCCATCGCGCGGAGGAAGAAGTCGGCGAGAGTCGGATATTGGTAGGTCGCGGGATCGATGCGGTCGGCGAACTCGCCATTCGCCCACATATTGCCGGGCAGCAGGGTTGCCGCACGGTCATGCGCCTTCGCCGCAGTCGGAGCGATCACCCGCACATCGCCGGGCCTGTCCGGATCGATGCTGTAGACGGTGCCGTCATGCCCGGCCGAGGACAGGACCATGAGCCGGCCCGAACGGTCAACCGCGAGACTCACCGGATCGGGCGGCGCATCGGCGACGATGCTCAGCCCTTCCCGGCTCGACCAGCCATGGATTCGCTGGAACTGCCGGTCGATGAAGTAGAGCTTGCCCTTCGCGTCGGCCGCAGCGCCGGCGATCGAATAGAAGCCGTCGGCGAGCAACGTCATCCCGGCGAGGGCGGCAGACGGAGACGTCGCGGCGGGGCTCGACGAGGTCCCGGCCTGCGCCGGGATGACGGGGAGGTCGAGCCTGGCGAATTCGCGCTCGCGCACGTCATGGCCGCCGGTCATGTCCCTGATCGCATTCTCGAACGGATATTTGCTGGCGCGGGTATAGGTGCCGCAGCCCTTGTCGTCGCAGCTGGCGAAACCGCTCTCCGCATTCACATGCACGTTGCGGAATCGGATGGCGGAGGGGTTGTAGAGCCTGACCGCCGAGTCCATCGGCTTGATCGAGCGCGTGACCCGGTAGCCGTGATAATTGGCGAACAGGATGTTTCGCGACTCGCGGAACTCGGTCGAGACCGCATTGACCCCGTCGCGCACCTCCTGCTCGGTCTGCGGCGCCAGGAACTCCCAATTCTCGACATGATCGAGCACGATCTCGACCCGATAATGATGCTCGGCGGAGAGTTCGTAGACATGGCCTGGAGTCCTGGTGTCCGAGACGTAGAAGCCCGCCGAGGCGAGGGTGTTGGGTGACCAGATTGCGGCGAAAGTACCGCCGCCCCCGTCGGTCACCCAGATGCTGGGATGCTGGCCGTCGAAGCGCGCCCTGGGATCGCCGAACGCGATTCCGCCCCCCTTGGCCGGAACCGTGCCGGCACCGCCCTGGATCTTGACGTCGTTGACCATCGACCCCTCGCCTGCCTTCCACAGCAAGGCCGTGGCGCGCGGATTGATCGCGCCGGTCGCCAGGCCGAGGCCGGAAAGGATCGCATCGCCGCCGCGCGAGCTCTCGAGCAGTGGCCTGGCGCTGCCGAGGCCGCCATAGGCCGGGGTCTCGTCGGGCAGGGACAAATTGGTCAGGCCGGGATGCAGCGAGACGAGGACCGAATCGCGCCGAAGCTTAAGCGTATCGGTCACCCGGTAGCGGCCGATCGGCAGATAGACCACGCGATGGGCATCGATCGCGCGCTGCAGCGCGACGGTGTCGTCGGTGACGTCGTCGCCCTTGGCCCCGAGGTCGCGGGCATTGGCCCATTCGCCGACCGGAGGCAAAGCGCGGATCGCGGGCCCGCGGCGGGCCGGCATCCGGGCCAGCGGGGCCATGGCGACGTCGGTCGCGAATTCGCCGATCGTGCCGAGGCCGGGCAGCTTCAGCCCGTAGGAGAAATCGCCGATCCTGTAGTGCCTGCTTTGCCCTGCCACGACCTTGCCGCTGTCGCGGAAGCGCGCGAAGACCGGGGTGTTCGAGGCCAAAGCGTTCTCGAACCCGATCTGGGTGAAGACGCTGGTTTCGTTCGAGATGATCACGCCTGCCCGTGATACATTCTCGAAGCGGACATCCTTGCCCCACAAGGAGTCCGAATAACCGCGATCGATCTCGATCCCCACCGGGGCATTGCGGATCGCGACATTGACCAGGGTCAGGTCGACCTCATGCTCGCGGATCGCCGCGTCGCGCTGGCCGTCGAACTCGGAATCGATCAGGGTGAACTGCCAGGCCGGCGAGGTCTTCTCGGTCAATATGCCGTAGCGGCCGCCATAGAAACGCAGATCCTCGCATTCATTGCCGGCCTGGTAGATTCCGGCGAGCCCCGATCCGAGATGGAAATCGATATGGCGCAGGAAGCCGTGCTGGGCGACCCGGAAGCGCACCGCGACCGCGCCGGAATTGCCCTTGCCGATCTCGAAATCCACGTTCGACAGGGCCGAGTAGAAGGTGCTCGAGCTTGCATCGAAGATGTCCGGGTCGAACGGAACGCTGGTCGGCGGCGGCACCGGCGCCTTACCGACGCGATACTGATCCTCTCCAGTGAAGCTGACCATCGCCGCGACGCCGGTGCCGAAGCCCGCGCTGTCGTCGCCGAGCAGGATTACCGGCCGGGTGCCGCCGATCCCGAACAGGCGCACCGCCGAGCGCAGGAAGATGGTGCGGCTGATCCGGTAACGGCCCGAGGGCAGGAAGACGAGCCCGCCTTGTCCGCCCGCGGCCGCTGCATCGATCGCCTGCTGGATCGCAGCGCTGTCGTCGGCCCGGCCGTCGCCGACGCCCTTGACGGTGATCGCCCGCGGATCGCCGGGCGCGCTGAGATAGAGAGAGGTCGATTTCGCGAAGGCCGGAATGGGCGAGAGCATCAATACCGCGCAGACCAGGCGAACTGCCTTCATCGTCGCTCTCCCCGGACTCGAACCGCTAGAAACTTGCCTCGACCGCCCGCGCCGGGCGGGTCAGAAGGCGGCGAGGGAGAGGGCCTGCGCGGCGATCGCGACCTGGGTCCGGTTGCGGACCTTGAGCTTGCGCATCAGCGCGGTCATGTGCGCCTTCACCGTCGCCTCGGCGATACCGAGCTCGAAGGCGATCTGCTTGATGAGCTGGCCGCAACGGACTCCGCGCATCACCTTGAGCTGCGTCGGCGTGAGCCTCACCGGCATGGCTCCCGGGTCGAGCGCGCGCGGCGTCGCAATGGCCCCCGCGGCTGCCTGACTCGCTTCCTGGAAAGTCGGCTCCATCTTGATCCTCCCTCGACTCTTCGGCCATGTCATGCATGGATCCCGTAATGTGCGAGATCCCGGTCCGGTGCTCCGATTGAACTCAGAATCAGTTGGACAGGTTTTGATATGTTCTCCAAGT
>JAQGLD010000597.1 GCA_028293055.1 Alphaproteobacteria bacterium | reverse complement strand
ATGTCGAGGTGCTCGCCTTCCTGTCGGGCCACACCAACGAATATGGCGGCGCGCTGGTCGCCGGCGGCTTCGATTATGATGTGACCCTCGCCAACGGCAATGTCGCCGCCGGACAGAGCCTCGACGTCATCGCGACCGGCCTCGGCGCCGACGAAAGCCTGCGCTTCGACGGCCGCGCCGAGAGTGACGGGACCTTTCGCATTCTCTCCGGCGCCGGCGACGACACTTTGTTCGGCGGCGCGGGAGCCGATACGCTTTCCGGTGGTCTCGGCAAGGACCGGCTCGAAGGCGGCGCGGGCGCGGACACCTATGTGTTCAGATCGGCCGCGGAATCGACCAGCACCGGCTATGACGCGCTCGTCGGCTTCGACTGGCAGGTCGACCGGATCGACGCACCGGGCAGCGCCATGCGCGGCTTCGGCCAGAGCGCCAGCGGTAGCCTGTCGAGTGCCAGCTTCGATTCCGACCTGGCCGCCGGCTTGAACGGCCATCTCGACGCCGGCCAGGCGGCCCTGTTCACAGCCAATGGCGGCACGCTCTCGGGCCACATCTTCGCGGTGATCGATGTCAACGGCACCGCCGGCTACCAGGCCGGGCAGGACCTCGTCATCGAGCTGATCGCGCCCGTCCTGCCGATCGACCCTGCGGCGGCGGTGATCGTCTGACCTCCGGCGCGGGACGCGCCGCTATCAGGCCGGTTGCTTGGCGGCCTTCGCCTGCGCGCCGAGCTTCGCCTCCAGCCTGACCAGCATCTCGCGCGGGGTTTCGTGCCGCGCAGTCTCGGCGAGGCGCCACTTTTCGGCCTGCGCCTCGCGCTTCTGCTTCTTCTTCGCGTCTTCGACCTCGGCGTCGCTGAGCGCGAAGGCCGCAGGCTTGATGGTCGAGATCGCGTCCTCGATCATGCCCCTTTGCTCGAAGTCCAGAGCCAGCTTGTAGCGCAGCTCTTCATATTGCGGCAGCAGCTCGAAGGCGCTGAACAAGGCGTTCTGGGCTTCGGCCGGCGGTTCGATTCGGGCTGCGGCGAAGCTGTCATAATAAGCTTCGAGGATGAACGGGTTGGTCGGCCAAGCCCGACTGAGCCGGAGCAGGCGGCTTCGCACCTTTCCCCAGGCGGCAGGATCCTTGCTTCCTGCCGCGGCCAGGGCGGCAATATCGAGCTTGGATTTCCAAAGCAGGGCGTCGGGCGAATCCGGCTGAACCGCCAGCCAGTGATCGACCAGCGCGACCGCAGCTTCGCCATTGCCCGCCGCCTGCTCGGCCTGGACCTGCACCGAAAGCGCATGGGGATCGTCCGGGAATTTTCGCGCGAAGAACCGGACGTCCGACGCAAATTGCTTTGCCTCTCTCGCCAGGACCCCCCGGCTGAGCTTGATCTCCTGGTAGATCAGCGCGGCTTCCGAGCCGCTGAGCTGGCGCACGGCGATCGGGCCGGTGTCGATCGGCTTGAAATGGAGCTGGAGCACCGAGAGGTGGCGCTGGCGCGAATATTTGAGCAACTCGTCGTCGAGCTTGCCGATATCGTCCCCGAAGGCCAACTTCGTTGCTTCGGCATAGCTTTTGCCGGCGTTGATCGCCCCCAGATAGACGTTGAGCTGGTGCCCGCGTTCGTGGGTGGTGCCCATGAAATGGGTGAGCAGCCATCCTTCCGCGTAGAGGCTGAATATCTGCTCCCCCGGCACGTCGGCATAGCTGTGCGCGGTGAGCAATTTGCCGACCGGCAGCCATGGCAGCTCGGCAAACGTGCTGTAGCGATCCTGCGCCGGCTGCCCGACCTCGATCAGATTGTCGTCGAGAATCCGGGCCATTCCATAATATTCGGCGAAGCCCTCCGTGTACCAGGTCGGATAAGCCGCCGGAAAATATTGGAACATGAAATGGTGCGTATATTCGTGGAAGAGCACCGATTCGGCCGACTTTCCACGCGGCATCACCGCGAACGGGCCGCGAGCGCCCGTATTGTAATAGCCGAGAATGCCCTCTCCGCCGCCGTAAAGGCTGTTCTCCACCTTGGCGACGTCTTCGACCATGTAGACCTTGAGCCGGATCGGGCTGGGCGGGCGGGTCACGCCGGTTACGAAGCGAAGCAGGAAATCATATTTTTCGAGGCGAACCGCGGTTTGGCGGACCTGCTCCTCGCTGCCTTCGGAATAGACGATGAAGTGGGTTGAGGTCGCCTCGCGCCATTCGGCGTGCGCTGCGGACGGAACCAGGCTCAGGCCCAGCAGGAAAATCAGAATTCGCATATTAGCCCCTCTTCTCAGAGGCATAGTCGATCCAGGCGAAGGCGGCAAGACCAGGAACGTTCCAGGTGACGGCGCAGCTTGCCCGTGACGCTGTGCCTGCCGTCGTTCCTCCCACGGTCGGTCGGGCCGACGGAGGTCGGAACGTTACCTGACCGCAACGTTCAACATTCATTCAACTCGTCTATGGAATATAACGACTCGTCGCAGGCGGTTCTGCGGCTCCAGTGAGGCTATGACGATGTTGAGGTCGATTGAATCCCCGTCCGGCAAGCGCTTCGCGCACGATCCGTCGCTGCGCGGCTTCCAGATGCTGTACCATCCCGGCGAGGTGAATCGCTGCCCCGGCTGCGGCCGCACCCATTGGTATGTCGGCCGGCTGTCCGCCGAATGCGGCTTCTGCGGGACCGCTCTCGCGCTAGCCGATACCGGCATGACCGGATCCGGCTTGTTCTTCCGCGGCCAGCATCGCCTCGCCGAAGCCGCCTGACGTTCGAGGCGTCGCTACGGGCTTTAGGCCATGTCGCTCCGAGATTCGGAACCCGGCGCCACTTCCTCCCGTTCGCCTCCGAAATTCGGAGGAGATTGCAATGCCGGACCCACGTGAAATCGAAGCCAAGTTCTGGACATCGTTGAAGTCGGACATGACCGGGATGC
>JAQGLD010000587.1 GCA_028293055.1 Alphaproteobacteria bacterium | reverse complement strand
CAACAGTTCGAGCAGCAGTTTCAGCAACAGCTCGAGCCACAGCTCCAGCGGCGCCGGATCGGGCGCAGGCACGAGTTGGGGTGGCGGCTGATCGAACGGCTGGGGCGGGGGCTCCAGCAGTGCCTCGAGCGGCAGCTCGTCCAGCAGCAGTTCCAGCAGCTCCAGCCATTCGGGCAACGGATGGAACGGCGGCGGTCACCAGAATTGGAACCAGGGTGGCGGCACCTGGAACAATGGCGGGAACGGCCATTGGAGCAATGGCGGCAACGGTCAGTGGAACAACGGCGGGAACAGTCACTGGAGCAATGGCGGCAATGGCCAGTGGAACAAGGGCGGGAACGGCCATTGGAACAGCGGCGGCAGCAGCCATTTCGGCGGGAAGCACCAGTTCAAGTTCACCCATGTCGATCGCGGCGGATTCGTCCCTCCCTCCTTCTGGGGCGGCGGATTCCAGGTCGGAAATTGGGGGCTCTACGGTTTTCCCGAGCCGTATGAAGGCACGCAATGGATCCGCTATTATGACGATGCCCTGCTGATCGACCGCTCGGGCCGGGTCCTCGATGGCCGCTACGGCTGGGACTGGGATCGCTACGGCGAGGATTGGGACTATGACGGCGACGCTCCGGTCTATCGGGGCGGCCGCCACGATTATGCCGAGGGCGATCGGGACCGTCGCGACGACCGCGACTATGCCCGGGACGATCGCGACGATCGCGGCCCGCCGCCGGGCTATGACGGCCCGCCACGCGGCTATGACGGTCCCCCGCCAGCATATCGCGGCGGACCCGGCGACCAGTGCGGCAATCCGTGCGTCCGCACCTATGTGATGCACGGCGGCCCCGGCTACGCGCCGCCTCCACCGCCGCGCTCCGGCTGCGGATGCGGTCCCAGGGGCTATGGCTATGGCGGCCCAGTGGTGGTGACCGAGACTGTGGTCACCTCTCCGCCGGTGGTCGAGATGCGCAGCTACACGACCTACCACACGACCTGGGTCAAGGCCCGCCCGCGCAAGGTCTATCGCCGCCCCGCCCCGCCGCCGCCCGGCGAGCGCGGCTGAGGCCGGATCCTCCCTGCCGCAACCCGGCGGGGAGGAGCGCCTCTCTCGGGAAGGCTTCCCCTACCGGTCCAGGGCCTCGTCGCTGAGCCGCTCCGGCACGATCACCAGCGGACAGGGCAGGGTGCTTGCGGCTGCGCCGGAAAAATGCTCGACCAACGGTCCCGGCCCACCTTCTGCGGCGGCGCCGAGGACGAGGGCGGCGATCTCGTCGCTGTCCTTGAGCACATCCGCGATCGCCTTTACCGGATCGCCCGAGCGGACGAGGATGGTCGGCTCAATTCCAGCTTCCTCGATGATCGCGCCGGCGGCCTCGAGCGCCATCGCTTCTGCGCGGAGCCGGGCTTCCTCTTCCATCGCCGCCTGGACTCCGCCCCACTGGACGAATTCCTGGGGCGGGATGACTGCGAGGATGACCACCCGGCCGCCGGTCCGCGAGGCGCGCCTCGCGGCGTAGCGCAAGGCGATGCGCGCCTCGCTCGTCTCGCCGATCACGACCAGATAGGCCCGCATTCATCCTCTCCCAATGCCATGGATGCTGGCCCAGAATGGCCGGTCGCGCAAGCGCGGGGCCGGTACAAGTGCCGGGGTCCGCTACCGATCGTGCAACTGCCCTTGACCGGGCACCTTATGATGCTGTTTGGCGTTGTCTCGCGCAGCCGGTCCAAGGAGCCCTTCGTCTTATGCCCATCGAGCTGAAGATGCCCGCTTTGTCTCCCACCATGGAAGAAGGCACACTCGCCAAATGGTTGGTGAAGGAAGGCGACCAGGTCGTTGCTGGCGATCTCCTCGCCGAGATCGAGACCGACAAGGCGACGATGGAGTTCGAAGCGGTCGACGAGGGCATCATTGCCAAGATCCTCGTCCCCGAAGGCAGCGACGAAGTGAAGGTCGGTACCGTGATCGCGCTGATCGCCGGCGAGGATGAGGATGCCGGCGCCGTCGCGGCGGCCGGGGACTCGTCGTCGAACGCCGCACCCGCTCCCGCCGGGCCGAAAGCCGATGCGCCGGTCAGCCGCCCAGCGGAGGCTGTGGCCCCGGTCGCACCGACTCCCGAGCCCGAGGTCGCGGCCGGCGCAGCCGCGCCGAGCGACGGGGGCGGCCGAGTGAAGGCCAGCCCGCTGGCCCGCAGGCTCGCCGACCAGAAGGGTATCGCGCTGAACAGCTTGCAGGGCTCCGGCCCAGGCGGCCGGATCGTCAAGGCCGACGTCGACGGCGCGCGCACCGACGCTCCGAGGGCGGCGCCTCAGCCCGCCGCTGCGCCGGCCACCGCCGCCGCGTCCGCTCCGGCGCCGGCCCCTGCTGCCGCCCCGGCAGCTCCGACCTATCCAATTCCGGATGTTCCGCACGAGGTCGCCAAGCTGTCGAACATGCGCAAGACGATCGCGCGCCGGCTGACCGAATCGAAGCAGCACGTCCCGCACATCTATCTGACCGTCGACATCAGGCTCGACGCGCTCCTGAAGCTGCGCGGGGAGCTCAACGCCTCGCTCGAGAGCCGAGGGGTCAAGCTCTCGGTCAACGACATGCTGATCAAGGCGCTTGCGGTGTCCCTGATGGCGGTGCCGGAATGCAATGTGCAGTTCACCGGCCACGACCTTGTCAGCTTCAAGCGCGCCGACATTTCGGTGGCGGTGTCGATCCCGAACGGCCTGATCACTCCGGTGATCGGCTCGGCCGACAGCAAGAGCCTGTCGGCGATCGCGACCGCGATGAAGGACCTTGCCGGCCGCGCCCGCGAAGGCAAGCTCCAGCCCGCCGAATATCAGGGCGGCACCGCAAGCCTTTCCAACATGGGCATGTACGGGATCAAGCAGTTCGAGGCGGTGATCAACCCGCCCCAGGGCATGATCATGGCGATCGGTGCCGGCGAGAAAAGGCCCTATGTGGTCGACGACAGCCTGCAGATCGCAAGCGTGATGAGCGCGACCGGAAGCTTCGACCATCGCGCCATCGACGGCGCCGACGGGGCGCGGCTGATGCAGGTGTTCAAGCAGCTGGTCGAGACGCCGCTTTCGATGCTCGCCTGATCGGGTAGACTCGCGTCGAGCGGGCGTTCGACAGGCGAACAGGCCGTATCGAGGACATGGCCCGAAAACGGAAAAAGGCGCGCCGCCCGGGCGGGCGGCGCGCCTGCT
>JAQGLD010000577.1 GCA_028293055.1 Alphaproteobacteria bacterium | reverse complement strand
CCGAACAATCGGTTAAGGCGCGACCGGGAAGCAGGCGGAGCCGGCGGCCTTGGCAGCGACGCAAAGCCGTTCCGCGGCTTCGCGGCTGGCGACCGGGCCGGCCTGGAGCCGGGTGACCGCGCCGGCCCTGACCATGACGGGCTGAAGCCCCCCGAAGCCCGGAGCCTTGCCGCGAAGCGCAGCCCATTGGCGCTGGGCATTGCCGGCATCGCCTTAGGCACCGAGCTGGACCCGCCAGCGTCCGCCGGCGGACGCTGGCGCCGCCTTGATCGGCTTGGGGCCGGCCGCGGCGGGTTTGGCGGACGCCGGCTTCGGAGGAACGCTCCGGGTCGCAGTCTGGACCGGCGGAACGCGGCGTGGGGGCGCTTCGGAGGCCGGCCGCGGCTGGACATCGCGCAGAGGCATCGGCCGGGGTTCGTTGCCGGCGATCCGCACTGGCGGCCCGCCCAGTTTCTCCTCTCCGCTCTCGAGCTTGCGGGCGAGCGCAATGCCCTGCTGGCGCTGGTCGAGCGGAATATATTCGTCCATCGACTTCAGATTCTGGGACGCAGCGCTGAGGCCGCGCCCGGCCGCGAGCGTCATCAGCGCATAAGCGCGTGGCCAGTCCTTGGCGACGAGCTGGCCGTTGAACATTTCGGTGCCCAAAATGTACTGGGCGCGCGGATCGCCGAGATCGGCGCCCTTGCGCAGCCATGGCACCGCGTCGGCCTTGCGGCCGCCATTGTAGAGCAGGAGCCCGACATTGACCTGCGCCTGGGGATGGCCCTGCTGCGCGGCCCGCTGGTACCAGCCGAGCGCCGTGCGCGGGTCCTCGGGAACGCCCTTGCCCTGCTTGTAGGCCTGGCCGAGATTGAATTCCGCATCGGCATCGCCTTTCTCCGCGAGCGGACGCCATTCGCGCACCGCGCCGGCGAAATCGCCGCGATCCCAGGCGGCGATTCCCGCCTGCATGTCCGCCCGAGCGCTCCCTGCGCCGAGCAGGATCGCGACCGTGGCGGATGCCGCCAGCAGCTGCCGACCGTAAACCTTCATCTTTAGCCTCCCCGTGAACCCCCGAACGCCTAGAATGAAAACAGTTAATCGTCGCTTAGCATGAATGAAAGCGACTTCGCCAACCGTCGAAAGCAAGCGCTTCGAGCATCGCCTCGTTAACCGGATTTTAGCCAGCGCGGGCGCAAACCCGGTCGACGAAGGACGGCGGTCGAGGGGAATTCATGCGCGTATTGGCACTATCGTCGCAGAAAGGCGGCTCGGGCAAGACCACCTTGTCCGGACACCTGGCTGTGCAGGCTGAGCTCAGCGGAGCCGGACCGGTCTGCCTGATCGACATCGATCCCCAGGGATCCTTGGCCGATTGGTGGAACGAGCGCGAGGCGGAGATGCCGGCTTTCGCCCAGACCACGGTCGCACGGCTTGCCTCGGACCTCGAAATCTTGCGCCAGCAGGGGTTCAAGCTGGCGGTGATCGACACTCCGCCGGCCATCACCATGGCGATCCAGAGCGTGATCCAGGTCGCCGAGCTGGTCATCATTCCCACCCGGCCGAGCCCGCACGATCTGCGCGCGGTCGGAGCGACCGTCGACCTGTGCGAGCGTGCCGGCAAGCCGCTCATCTTCGTGGTCAACGGCGCGACGCCGAAAGCCAAGATCACCTACGAGGCCGCGGTCGCGCTGTCGCAGCACGGCACGGTCGCTCCGGTCACGCTGCACCACCGCACCGATTATGCCGCCTCGATGATCGACGGCCGGACCGTGATGGAGATCGACCCCAAGGGACGCTCCGCCAAGGAAATCACCGAGCTCTGGGATTATATCTCGGACCGTCTCGAAAAGAATTTCCGCCGCACCGTCTTCTCGGCGCCTGGCGCCGGATTCACTTCGCACGCCTCTGCACCCCGACCCGCGAGCGGCTTCGGTCGCCGGGTGGTCGGTCAGTGATCGGGAGGCAGAGCATGAACGAACCCAAAAGCTACGCCTCCCTCTCCTCAGGTTTGCTCGCCCGCAAGGGCGGGGCGAAGCCGGCGATGCGTCCCCAATCCTTCACCAATTTCAGCAGCAATATCGAGGATCTCGGCTGGAACGACATGGGCGGCCAGCAGGCCGAGCCGTTCGACCATGTGCCGAGCTCGATCTCGGCGCTGACCCCGGCCCCGAGCGGCCGCTCGCACATCCTTCCAAGCGAGGCTCCGGCCGATCTGGATCCCATTCCCGAATCGGCGCCCGAGCCGGTCGTGGTCGAGCAGCAGCGCTCGCTCGAGGAAACCTTCCAGCCGGCTGAGCCGGAGCCCGAGGAAATCCCCGAGACTGCTGAAATCCCGGAGATCGCGGAAAATCCGGAGATCGCGGAAATCCCGGCGAGTGAGGAGCCGCCGCATGAAGCGGAGCTTCCCGAAGTCGCCTCACATCCCGAGCCGGTGGCCCAGGCCCAAGCGCCGCGCGGCGATGTCGTCCGCCTGCCCAAGCGTCAGGCTGTCCCGGCACCGGTCGTGGCCAGGACGAAGGCCGCCTTCACCCTCAGGCT
>JAQGLD010000572.1 GCA_028293055.1 Alphaproteobacteria bacterium | reverse complement strand
CCGACGGCCCGACCATCCAGGCCGCCGCCGAGCGGGCCCTCGCCAAGGGCGTCACCCCGGCCGACTGTTTCGCCTTGCTCGCCCGCTTCCGCGCCCGGCACCCGCATATCCCGGTCGGGATCCTCACCTACGCCAATATCGTCATCGCCCGCGGAAAGGCGGCCTTCTACCGCTCAGCAGCCGAGGCCGGGGTCGATTCCGTGCTGGTCGCCGATGTCCCGGCGTTCGAAGCACCGCCCTTCGTCGCTGCGGCGCGTGCCGAAGGCGTCGCCCCGATCCTGATCGCGGCGCCGAACACCCCGCCCGCGACTCTGGCGAGGGTGGCCGAGCTCGGCCAGGGCTACACCTATTGCATCGGCCGCTCCGGAGTGACCGGGGTCGAGCGCGAGATGGTGCTTCAGCACGACACGGTTTTCGCCGGCCTCGCCGCCCACGACGCGCCGCCGCCGGTGCTCGGCTTCGGAATCTCGAGCCCCGCCCATGTCCGCATGGCGCTCGACGCCGGCGCGGCCGGAGTGATCACCGGCTCTGCGATCGTCTCGCTGATCGCCGGCAATCCTGGGCGTGAAGCCGAGGTTGTCGGTGCCTTCGTCACCGAAATGAAGGCGGCGACTCGTCGCTGACCGTCAACGCTCCCCCATCAAGGGCGGAGGGAGTCGGCGGAACACGTCAGCAGCGCCGGCCCGAAATCAGTCGGTAGACGAACAGGATGATCACCGCGCCGACGATCGCGGCGAGGAAGCCTGCGCCGTCGCCATGCCGGTACCAGCCGATCTGCTGGCCGAGCCAGCCCGCGACGAAGGCGCCTGCGATCCCGATCAGCACGGTGACGATGCATCCGCTCGGGCCGCGGCCCGGCATGATCATCCGCGCGATCAGGCCGGCCAGGCCGCCCAGGATGATCCAGGCGATGATATTATGGTCTTGGACAAGGTGCATCGTCTTCCCTCCCGCATGGTGCGATCCACATAAACATTGGTGGCGCGCTTCCCAAGTTCCTTGTATGTCGCGGACCTGTCGGGCGCTGGGGATGACGCTCGATTCAGGCTTGTAGCAGGTGCCTTATTCGGCTAACACAGCTGCTTACGCGGCTGAGGCCGTCCGCACTTCGTGGGGAAAAATGGACGCGATGAATATCGAAACGGAGAAGTGGCGCCGGGGAGCGCTCGACACGGAGATCGTCGTCGACGACGCGACGCTTCGTCGGCGCCGGCGCAACCGGATCATCATCGCCTTGGTTGGGCTCGTCGTCCTGGCCCTCCTGGTCTTCGCGTTCTTGAACCGTAGCAAGCCGGCACCAACCGGCCCGGCCCAGGCCCAGACCGGCCAGGCTTCCTCCCAGCGGGTGAGCGTGATCGTTCCCGGGCGCAGCCAGGTCGCGCGCACGATCAACGCCACGGGTACCGTCGCCGCGCGCCGCGACATGCCCGTCGGCATTTCTGGCGAGGGTGGAACGGTCTCGCGAGTGCTCGTCGAGCCCGGCCAGTGGGTCGGCGCCGGCCAGACCCTGGCGGTCATCGAGCGCTCGGTCCAGACGCAGCAGGCCGACCAGCTCGTCGCGGCGATCGAGGTCGCCCGCGCCGACGCCCGCCTCGCTCAGTCCGAGCTCGACCGGGCGATGGCGCTGGTCGGACGCGGCTTCATTTCCAAGGCCGATGTCGACCGCAAGCGCGCGACCCGCGATTCGGCCAATGCCCGGGTCCGAGTAGCCCAGGCGCAGCTCGGCGAGACCCGCGCCCGTATCGGAAGGCTCGACGTCCGCTCGCCGACCGCGGGACTGGTGCTGTCGCGCAATGTCGAGGCCGGCCAGGTGGTCGGCGCCGGCTCAGGCGCATTGTTCCGGGTCGCCGAGGGCGGGAGGATGGAGGTCCAGGCCCGGCTCGCCGACGAGGATCTGGTCAATATCCGCGTCGGATCGCCGGCCGTCGTCAATCCGGTCGGCACCCAGGTTCATGTCCAGGGCTCGATCTGGCAGATCGCCCCGATCGTCGATCCGACCAGCCGCCAGGGCCTCGCCCGGGTCGCCATTCCCTACAGCAAGGACATCCGCCCGGGCGGATTCGCCTCGGTCTCGCTGACCAGCGGAACGTCGACCCTGCCTTTGCTGCCGCAATCGGCGGTGCTCAGCGACGATCAGGGCAATTTCGTCTACATCGTCGCCAACGACAACAAGGTCGTCCGCCGCAATGTGACGATCGGCCAGGTCGACGATCGCGGGGTCAGCGTCACCGCTGGCCTGACCGGCAGCGAGCGGGTGGTGGCCTCGGCCGGCGCGTTCCTCAATCCAGGCGACAAGATCATCCCGACCCGCGAGGCGGCGCGCCCCTGAGGCGCAGTCAAGGATCCAGGCTCATGAACTTCCGCAACATATCCGCCTGGTCGATCCGGAACCCGGTTCCCTCGATCGTGCTGTTCGCGTTCCTGACGATCGCCGGGATCGTCGCGTTCATGCGGATGGATGTGAACCAGAATCCGGAGATCAGCTTTCCGGCGGTCTATGTCCAGGTTTCGCAGCCGGGCGCGGCGC
>JAQGLD010000569.1 GCA_028293055.1 Alphaproteobacteria bacterium | reverse complement strand
CCTTCAGCCGACCGGTGCGAAAGCACTGGCCGGCACCGCCATTATGGGCCTGGAGCGGAAGCAGCGCGGCTGCGCCGAGCTGATGGAGGCGGGCGGAGGCTGCCCGCAGGCCCGAAGCCGGGAATGGAAGGAAATAGGCGCAGACCGCGGCCGCCCGTCTTCGACTGTCGAACAGCCTCTCCGCGCGCTCGAGATACAGCGGCGGGTAATAAGTGTCGGCATCGCATGTCGCGACCAATTCGGTCTCGACCTCTGCCAGGCCGCGGCCGAGGGCGCGGACTGGCCCGGGACGACGCTCGCTCACCACGCGGCCGTCCAGGGCCATTTCGTCGATCAGCCGCCCCGCCAGTGCGGCGCTGCCGTCGTCGGACCCGTTGTCCACGACGATGAGGCGGAACCTGCGGGTCTGGGCCGCGAGCGCTTCGAGCGTGCCGCGGAGAAAGCGAACTTCGTTATAGACCGGCATGACGACGGACCAACGTGGGACCATGTGGAATTTCGTCCCTGAGCGCGGAGGCCTGGGCCCCGGGTGGGAGCCCGCCGGTGGAATCCGAAGGCGCGCCAAAAGGACGCCGCCGTCCGTCTTCCCCCTCAGTTCGGTTCGTGGGACCGGCCGGGATGGAACTCGGCGCGGCCGCTCAGGCGTCGTTCGCCAGCCTGTCTCCCGTCGAGCGGATCGTTGTCGCAGTCGCGCTGGTAGATCGCCGCGCCGACCAGGGCGCCCAACATTTTGCTCATCGAGACCTGGGAAGGCTGCTCGTGCCGCTGATCTGCGCGCTGGCGTTCGGCCAGGTCGCTTGCGCCACCACCCGGCCTCACCGGTCCGCTCGCCTGGACTGCGGTGACGCAGGCCTCGATTCCTGTTTCGACGATCCTGCTCGTCCCTCCGGGCTGGCCGGGAGTCGCGGCGCACCTGCCGGGAGTGCGGCCCCAGGCCCGAGCAACGCCCAGCCTTCGGGAAGATAATCGGTCGACATGTAGAAATAGAAGATGCAGCTGCCGTCGGCCCGATAGCTGCCGCCCTTGACGATTCCGAACGCCACCGTCCCGGCGAAGACCGGCGAACCGCTGTCCCCGCCCTTGCAGATCGGACCTCCGACCGTGACCCAGGTCGGCAGGCAGGCGCCGCCGCACAGGTCCCCGGCCGGCGCGAAGTCGGTGAGGAGGACCTCGGAACAGCTGTAGCCGGTGCTCTCGCCGCGATGGCAGACGAAATCGCCGGATCGCGTTCCGGCGCGCGTCCGGGCGCCGGTCACCGGGCGGGCGATGCGCTTGGCGGTGTCGGAAAAGAAGAGCGGCTTGAGGTCGGGCGCTCCGACATTGACCTGCACATCCTGGAATCCCCAGCCCCATTGGCCGACGAATTCGAGCGGCGTCTGTTGGCGCTGCGGGCCGACGAAGGCGACGGTGTCAGGGCAATGGGCGGCGGTGACGATCCCGCGCCGCACTCCGTCGGTGACGACGAATCCGGTCGTGCAGGCATAGCGGCGTCCGTCGACCGCGCCTTCCAGCCTGGCTCCGCCCTCGACCGCGAGATTCTTTTCCGGCCGCTCGAGCGATTCCATCCGGACCGGAACCCCGGTGAGCGCCGCGAAGCGGGCGGTGAGCGAGGCGACATCGGCGGGGAGGGCGCCATAATCCATGATCACCAGCACCCCGCTGCGCGGGTCCGCGCCGAGGGCGGGCGGACGGGCGAGCGCGGCCCGAATCTCGGCCTGATGCGCCTTGATCGCTGCGACGATCTGATCGCGGGTCGCTTCCGCCCCGGTGCGAAACACCACTTTTATCCGCATGCCCGCCGCGCGGATCTCCGAATCGGGCACGGCTTCGCTGCCGGTGAGCAGCAAGACGATCCGATATTCGGGACTATGCTCGATGAACAGGCCGGCGAGCCGCTCGCGATAGCGGGCCTGCAGTTGGTCGGTGGCGGCGACGCTGGCTTCCTGGGCCGCGAGGCGGCGATAGGCTTCCCCGATCGGGACGCCGTAGGCGCGGGCATATTCGCCAGCGTCCTCGCCGAGCGCCTCGACCGGAGTCTGGACGGGCTCGACCACGAGCGGGGCCGCAGCCACGGGAGGCGCCGCCGGCACTGGCGGGCCCCCGGGCGGAGCAGCTTGTGCGGCAGCACCAAGAGCGGCGAAGGCGGCGAAGGCGAGGCGGAGGAGGGACATGCGAATCGTCACCCTCGCCCGATAGCGCCGTCAGGCTTTGCGCGAGGTGAACCGGAAACTTCGATGTCGGAAACTTCCGTCCGGGCCGCGCGCTGTCCACGCGTCGCGACGGGAGAGTGAGCTGGTGGGCCCGACAGGAATTCTACCTGTACCTGACCGTAATCTGCGGTCTGCTCTGGCGTTAAGCTAAAGGCCCGAAGCGGCCTTAGGCTGACGACCCTTATGTTCCGGTTAATGCTGAGCCGGTCCATCCAGCTTAGTGATCCGCCCTTGGCAGGCGTCGAACGCGGCCAAGCTAGGCGGAAACGTGTCCTGCTCAGGGCGTCGGATCGCGCTGCGACGCATTATTGGTGGGCGCGTCCGCCGAATTGCGGACATCGGACTGCTGGAGACGCTCCGCGCTCTTCATGTCGGCCAGTGCGCGCGCTTCGCCATGGGCCTTCGCATCGGTCAGGGCGGTGCCGCCGCCGGGTTGATCCCGCCGGGCGGTGGAAAGGCCCTGCACTGTGGCGGCGTTCTGGTCCGCCGAATCGCAGCCGGCCAGCGCCAATGCAATTGAGATCGCGGCCGAGACCGGACCGATCTTGTTCACGCGTGGGTGCGGCGGGCCTCGAAGCTCGCCTCCAGCCGTTCGAGCATGTCGCCGCGCTCGGTCCAGGCGGCGGCACTGCGCTCGAGCTTCACCGTTCCGAAATGGGTGTCCATCGCAGCGGCGCGTTCGCGGTCGGCAGCGGCACGCACCCGGCAGCCCTCGATCGTGTCCTGCGGCTGCTTGCGAACCTGGGTCAGTCGCTCGAGGCGGGGCAGATCGGCCTCGGATTCGGCGAAATCGGCAGCCGTCTGAACGGTCGATGCTTTTGTCATCAAGGTCACCCGGGTCTCGGAGCGGGAGCGCACGAAGTCTCTCTGTCACAAGGCGCTCGCGGATGTGAGCCGGGTGATCCTCTCCATATGGGGAGCACAGGCCCTCGCCGCTAGTGTGCTGGATTTGGAGTTCGCTCGGCTTTCGGGTCGTGCTCCTGGCGAACTTCCGAATCGCCACATCGGTGCCGCCCGCTTCAGTCCGGAGTCGGCAGGACGAGGTGCGAGGGCTGCGCGGCGGTCGAGCAGACTGTCTGGGTGGCCGCGACGAAGTCGGCCGGCCTGGCGCGGGCGATGTTGGCGACGAACTTCTGGGGATTGCGATCGATCACCGGGAACCAGGTCGACTGGATCTGGACCATGATGCGATGTCCCTTCCGGAAGACATGGTCGTGGTCGCGCAGGCCGAAGCTCCACGCGACTATTTTGTTCGGAGCGAGCGGCTTCGACGCGGTGTCGCTGGCGAGGAACCGGCCGCGCTTCACCTCCATCGCGATCGGCAGCTCATAGCCGTTCAACGAGTGATAATAATCGCCGAGCTTGGGGTTTTCGGGCGGCTTCTCGTAATCGTCGGGAAAGACGTCGATCAGCTTCACGACGAAATCGCCGTCGCTGCCGCTCGTTCCTGCGAACAGCCGCGCCTCGACCGGCCCGGTGACGGTCACGTCGCGGTCGAGCGGCGCGCTCTCGTAGCTCAGCACATCGGGCCGGTGATCGACGAAGCGCTGGTCCTCTGCCTCCCACCACGTCCATTCGGGCCGCGGATAGGTGGGCGAGATC
>JAQGLD010000564.1 GCA_028293055.1 Alphaproteobacteria bacterium | reverse complement strand
TCGCCGCGCCGCCCCCGGCGATCTTCGATGGGAATGGGCTCAGACTAGCTTCCAACTCCTTACCGGGCCAGAAATATTCGCACTCTTTGAAATCGAAGGCGCCGAAGGGTCGCGGAGTCGCGACATCCGGAGAATGGCGCGAGTTCGCCCGCAAGGTGCTGCCGTCGCAGCGCCCGCGGCGGCAGGGGGCGCCATTCTATGCCCCCGCGCCCCGTCATCGGCTCACTTCGCCTGGGCAGCCGCCAGATCCGCGTCGATCTTCTTGAGCTTTTCCTCGGTCAGCGTGGGCTCGAACTGGGCGATCCCCCGCAACGGCATCTCGCGGCCCATCTGGAGATTGGGATTGGCAACCACTTCGGGAATGTCGGCCTTGAGCACGGCAAGCGTCTTGGGGTTGTCGAGCAGAGCACCGACCGTGGAATCGACGGTCAGCGGCTTGTCCTGGGCATAAGCAGGCGCGCCGATTGCCATCAGCAGCGCAGCAGCAATTGCAAATTTCTTCATGACATTCTCCTGTCTGGGCGTTTGAAACAAGATTGATCGCACCGGGGTCGCGGGGGCGCGGCCACTTCGGCGACGATGGTTTTCCTCATCCAACGCACGCGAAGCTCTCCTCCTTCTCGGGATCTCCGCGCACATAGCGAGCGACCGTCGGGTAGGGGCAGAGCGGCCGAGACCGGCCGTGGAACGGCGACATCGGGCCCGCAGTCGCCGATATTCGCTGGGGCGCGACACCTTTCTCGACCCAGTCGACGACGGTGGCCAGGGCGTCGAACTGGTCGGTCGCCGGGCCGCCCGCGCAATGATTCATGCCCGGAACCGGGAAGACCCGGACGTGATCGGCGGCTCGGCGGCGGTTTCGGCGGTCCAGCGCGTCCCACCAGCGAATCGTGTCGTTGATCGAAAAGATCGGATCTGCCGTTCCGTGCGCCACTACCATCCTGCCGCCGCGGCGGAAGAATGCCGCCAGGTCGGTCGATTGCGCGCCGACCAGGTCCCAGCCGGAGCGCGGGAATCCGGGCGCGGTGGCGAAGATCTGTGGCGCGTCGCGATCGAAGTCGAAGCCGAGCTGGAATGCCATGCCCTCCGCGGCGCTGCCGCCAACCTCGCGCGGCGGGGTCAGGAACAGCGCCGACAGCGCCGGGCTGCCGAGATCGACATTGATCGCGGCCATGGGAGCTCCGACGATGCCGATCTTCCATATCCGCCACAGCGGCGACGCGATCCCCGGATCCCAGGGCCAATCGGCATAGAGCGCCTGTCCCGTGCTGTTCCGCGGCCCGGCGAGCGAGCGGGTCAGCGCATCGATCTGCCCGGCCGAAAGGCAGGCGTCGGTCTTCGCGCCCGCGCAGAGCTTGGCCGCGAGCTCCGGCTTCACCCGCGCGGCGGTGCAGGCGCGGAAATCCTGGACCATCCCGTCCTCGAGCCCGTCGTTGCGGTCGCAGGCGCGATTGATCGCATCGCCGACGAGTCCGAAATCGCGGTCAGTGAATGTCCGGGCAAGATCCGGCACCCCGTTCGAAAGGAAGCCGCTGCTTCGGGCCAGCGCCGCGAACAATTGGGTGTCATAGGCTTCGGCGATCGCCGCCTTGGGCACAGCGAAGGCGGGCGCCGACGCGACGATGCCGTCGAACTGCTCGGGAAAGCGCTGGGCGAACACCATCCCCTCGCGTCCGCCGTTCGAGCAGCCGGCGAAATAGCTGTGCTTGGCGGCCGTGCCATAAAAAGCGGTGACGAGGGCCTTGCCTGCGGTGGCGACGCTGTCGAGCGCCTTTTCCGCATATTCGAGCCGAGCCTGATAGTCGTGGCCGAAGGCTACATTCCCCTGCCGCGCGGGATTGGCGTTGGCCTTGTTGTCATGTCCGGTGTCGGTGCTGACGACGGCATAACCCTGCGCAACGGCAGACGGACCAGCCTGGCCGCCGCCGGTGGCCGAGCCAATCTCGCCATTGGTGCCGCCTCCGCCCTGGAACAGGAAGCGACCATTCCACGTCGCGGGAAGGCGAAGATGGAAGCGTACCGCATATTTCTGGCCATCGGATCCGGTGCGCTCGCGCATCACTCCGATCACTTCGCAATGCGCTGGCAAGGCCGGCAAACCGCCGATCCAGGGCGGAGTCCCGGGCGCCGGCGGCTGCGGCCCAGCCGCAGCGTTGAATTTCGCCTCCACGATCCGGGCGCTGGAGTCTCCGAGCAGCGCGCCCGGGAGATTGGACAGACGCAGGCAACGCTCGGCACCGTCCGCGGACGGGTCCGAAGCATGCGCTGGGGGCGCGGACGAGGCCGGGGCGAGCCCGACCCCGATCGCCAGCGCCAAAGGAACGATAGCCACTCTCATGTCGAAGCCTCCCTTGCGGCGGGGCGATCCGGCCGGGCCGGCCAGGGGCATCGCCAGTTCAAAGCGCAAATGCGGTGGGAATGGAGGCCTGCCCGACCGTCGAATTGGGAGACATGCCCAGCCATATGTTCGCGGCAAGGCTCGGCCTGGCCGGCCCGATCGCGACTGGGACAGAGTCGGTGGTTACGCGTGAAACGCGCAGCTTCAACGCCTTCATCGTCATCCTCTCGCGTTTTTCGATCCGCTTCGATCGCAATGGTTAGTGCGGGAGACGATCAATCTCAAAGACGGTTTTCTTGTACC
>JAQGLD010000500.1 GCA_028293055.1 Alphaproteobacteria bacterium | reverse complement strand
GCAGGATTCCGGTGCGGCGATTGCGCGCGCGGGCGGCAAGGAGGAGCAGGAGCAGGGCGAAGGCGAGGGCGCTGCCGCGCAGGAAGGTGCTCGGCACTCCGCCCTGGACGAGGGTCTCGGCGGCGAGCGCGTGGATGACCACGCCTGGGAGGATTCCGTAGCGCGGCACCGAATAGAAGCTCGCCGGGTCGTCGATGGCGGGTGCTCCGACGATGAATCGTCGGCCCCTCAGCCGATCCGCCGGAACGCGGCCGTCGACTATGTCGATGGCGCTGTGCCGTGGGATCGTCGCCGGATCGATCGCATAATCCACATCGAAGGCGCGTTCGACGGAGGCCTTGGTCCCGGCGATGAAGGCGGCAAGCGACGGGCGCGTCGCCCCGCCGGCCCGGATCGCGAGCGGCATCTGGCGGACCTTGCGGTCATTGTCGGTGGGAATGTCGACCGCCGAGACCAAAGCCTTGTCGCGGAAGATCGGCGCCGGGAGAGCGACTGGTCCGCCCGGATCGCGCCGGACGGCGGGAATCGCGACGATTCCGTGCGAACGCGCAAGCGCCGCGGCGAATCGGGCATCGTCGGCGGGGTTGGAGGGGGCGGAGAAATCCAGATCGAAGGCGATCGAGCGAGCGCCGGCGGCGACGAGGCGGTCCACCAAAGCCGCATCGAGGCTGCGCGGCCATGGCCATTTGTCGGCCGATCGCAGGCTGCGCGCGTCGATCTCGACGATCGCCACCTCTCCGCTTGCGTCATGGTGCCGAAACGAATCGCGCATGACGCGCAGCTCGCGATCCACCGGGATGCACTGGCCGCCGACATAGGTGCCGATTCCGACCGACGCGGCGAGGCCGAAGACCGCATAGCTGCGCCAGCGGCGGAAGATGCGGGCGAATCGGGCGAGAGGGGGGCTCACGCCGCGATCCTTTCCGGCCGCCCGCGCGCGTCCGCGAAGGCCGCGCGCGGGCCCGCATCGCTGCGGCACGCCGGAGCGGCAAAGGCGCCAAGATCAGCGGGACGCATCAGCTTCTTTCCCCAAGACCAGCCGAGCGCTGGCCCATTTCCCCCCTTTCCTATTACGAAAGCGCGGTTGCAGCCGGGTGAAGGGTAACGGTTAACGCAAGGCTAATCGCACGATCCGTGCGACACGCGGGACCTTCGGTTTTCGGGAGCGGGCAGGGGGGCTGCCGATGCTGCCGGCGGCCCGCCAGGGTCATTGCGCGGAAGCGAACATGTCCGTCGGGGCGCGGGCGGCGAAGGCCTGGTCCGCCGAAAGCGGGGCTTCGTCGATGATCACCACCTGAGCGCCGAGGCTGGTTTCGGCGTAGAGCTTCCTGGCGAAGCCGAGCGGCAGCCGAACGCAGCCATGCGAGGCAGGCTGGCCGGTGACCTTGCCCGCATGAAGCGCGACTCCGTCCCAGGTCAGCCGCTGCATGAACGGCATCGGAGCGTCGTCGTAGAGGCTGGAATGGTGATCGACCTCCTTGGCGAGGATCGGGAAGGCGCCGGTCGGAGTGTCGTAGCCGGGCAGGCCGGTCGAGACGGAAGAGGTGCCGATCAGGGTTCGGCCCTTGAACACATAAGCGATCTGGAGCGGAATGCTGACCACGATCTTGACCGGCCCGGAGGCGGCAGGATCCGGCTTCCAGACATAATGTCCGGGTTCGAGGAAAGTCTCGGAATCGGGCGTGCCGGCGCCCTGCGCCTGCGGGGCCTCGACCACGAATTCCTGAACACGCGCGTCCTGGACCTGCGCGGCCTGCACGCTTTCGCCCCGCGCCTGCGCCGCCGCCAGCGGCGCCGCCAATATGAGGCAGACGGCAAACGTCCGCCGTGCGATCCGATGGATCGTCCGCATCCTGATCATCCCTGTTGTGTTGAAATCCCGAGCCCAGGGAATCGCTCAACCAGACCGTGCGGGCATTGCAAGCTTAGCCATGACTTACTCCTCAAGGCTTTCGTGGCGGGTTAAACTCGAATGCAGCGACTGCGTTCCCTGAGGACTGTCGAAAAGCGCGAAGCGACTTCAGCTTTACTCGAGCCGTCCAGCGACTGCGCTTATTCGGAGGCGGCCGCCGACGGCGTTTCGGCCGCACGGTCGCTATAGGGTTTCGGAGACATCGCGATCAGCACGATCACGATCACGATCAGAGCGACCACTGCCCCGACGAAGGGCAGGTTGCGGCGACCGATCCGCCTCGACATGAACTTCCGCAACTTCGACATCGAGGCTCCTGCAGGCGTCAAAAAGGGCGCCCGAGCTGGAGGCGGGGGCGCCCTTCGAGAGGGAAGTCCATGGCAGAGGACTCTGCCGTAACAACCCCGCAGCGTCCGGTCTGTTCCGGTCGTCCGGCAACGGGACGAATGGCCCGGATCGCCGAGGTCGCGAGCGACGCGCGACGGAGCGGCGGGCGCGCTGCCGCCGGAGCTGGTCACCGCTTCAGGGTCGGGCCTCGACCCGCACCTTTCGCCGGCTGCGGCGCTCGTGCAGGTGTCTCGCGTGGCCAAGGCGCGACGCCTGCC
>JAQGLD010000497.1 GCA_028293055.1 Alphaproteobacteria bacterium | reverse complement strand
GCGCCGCGCTCGTCGCGGCGAAGCCGGCCGAGCAAGCCGGCCGGCCTGCGCGGCTTGCCGCTGAACCTGCTTCTGATCCGGGAAAACCACCCCATGTCGCGCAATCTCCGAACCTGCCGAACGGCATGAACCGCCTCGGCCTAAACCCGCTTCAGTTCACGGCTGGTAAGGAGATGTGGCTAAGAATTGGTTAGGAATGGGCGCCGCGCCGCCGGGCGGCGCGCGAAAGAGGGGGCCTTGCGGCCCCCTCTTATGCAACGGCTCGATCCTAGAAGCTGATCGAGGCTCTCGCGTAGAGGAACCGGCCGTTGAAGCCGAACGGCGAGAAGATCGAATAGGGAATGTAATATTGGTTGATCGGATACTGGCCGCCGATCGCCGCCGGCCGATTGCCGAACGGCGAACGATCCGGATAGATGTCGAAGACATTGTCCGCTCCGACCGCGAGCTCGAGCCGGTTGAACGCCTTGAAGCGGACTTCGAGATCGCTGATCCATTTCGGGCTGAGCGTGATGTCGTCCGGACCGAGCAAGGTGAGGCTCAGCGGATCGGCGAGCGGCGCGACGGCGCCCGGCGAGATCACCTTGCCGTAGCGGGTGGTGCGAGCGGTGAGTCCCAACGGTCCGACATCGCCGTCGAGGCTCAGCACGACCTTGTCCTTGGGCTGCCCATCGGTGAAGCGCAGGCCCTCGATACGCCCGAACAGGATGAGGTTCGGGATATTGGCGAGCGGGCCGAGCGCGTTCAGGCGCTGGTCGATCTTGGTCTTGTTGTGGTTGTAGGCGGCGGTCAGCGTCCAATTTCCGAAGCTGGTCCGCGGCAGCCGGTAGCTGGCGACCGCGTCGATTCCGCTGGTCGTCGTGTCGAGCCCGTTGATGAAGAAGCGGGCCGCGCCGACGCTCTGGAAACCGTTGGCATCCAGGACTGCCTTCACAGCGGCATTGACCGCAGCGGTGCCGGCGCCGGCCGCGCCGAGATTCTCGGTCAGCACGATCCGGTTCTTGATCTTGATGCGATAGGCATCGACGGTAATCGTCAGTCCGCGGAACGGGTTGGCGGTACCGCCGAAGCTGAGGTTGACCGATTTCTCGGGCTTGAGATCCTTCGAACCGAGCGCACGGGCGACCGGGCTGTTGACCGCGAGCGTGCTGATGTCGACCGGCAGGCCGTTGATGAAGTTGGTCGAGGTCGTCGTGAAGAACTGCTGGTGCAGTGATGGTGCCCGGAATCCGTTCGAGATCGAACCGCGCAGCGCGTAGCCGGCGATCGGCTCGTAGCGCAAAGCAAGCTTGCCGTTGACGGTGTTCCCGAAGTCCGAGAAATGCTCGAACCGGCCGGCCAGGGTCGCGGTCAGGCCCTCGATCGGATCGGTATCGAGCTCCCCATAGCCGGCGAAGCTGTGCCGGCTCTGGTCGGTCGCGCTGACCGTGGGGATCCCGGGGAAGCCCTGGGCGCCCGCGGCGGCGCCGCGGCCCGGGAAGCTGCACAATCCCGTCGCTGCAGCGAAGACCCCGCCCTGGACCGTGCAATTGGCAGCAGTGGTGGTGATCGAGGCACGGAAAAGCGGGCCGGTCGCGAAGGACTGGAAATCGCCCGGCCTGATCTGGAAATTCTCGTTTCGATACTCGCCTCCGAAGGCGGCCGTCAGCGGCTTGAAGAAGCCGACCGAATATTCGCGCGACAGATCCAGGTTGGCGACGGTCTGGCCGTAGCGCAGGCCGCCGGCGTCGAACGTGTTCTGGCTCGCAGTCCCGAACGACGTATTGAGCGTGTGGCGGACGGTGTAGTCGAAGCTGTTATGGCCATAGCCGAGCGACAGGTCCGCCTTCCAGCCGGCGACGTCGCCGCGGATTCCGAAAGTGCCGGAATAATCCTTCAGCTCGGTGTCGATCAAAGGCAGGAAGCCGTCGGGCGTCAACGCAACGAAATTGGCAGCGTTCGGAGTCGTTCCCGGCGCGAGGGTTCCGTAGTCGCGGTTCGATGCAGCACTCTGCTGGCGATAATTGGCGGCGCTGAGGCTGTCGCGGATGCCGTACGAACCGAAGGCATAGAGCTCCCAGCCGCCACCGATCTGGAGGCCGGAATTCAGGAAGAAGTTGTAATTGTCGGTATTGGGATCGCCGAAGCGGAATTCGAGCCGGTCGAAGCTCGCCTCGCGCGTGTCGAAGGCCGTGGTCGGGCGGTTGTAATTGGCCCGCACGTCATAGCCGGCGCGATTGGTCCGGTTGCCATCGCGGAATTCGGCCGTGAGGTTGAGGAAGCCGCCAGGGCCGAGCGGCAACCCGAAATTGGTGCCAAAGGTCACCGTTTCGCCGTCATGGCGATGCGGCTGGCCGGAATAATTGCCGGCGAGGACGCGGCTGTCGAGCGGATCGAGGAAGGGCTGGCCAGCGGAATTGAGCTGCAGTCCGGTGAGCTGGTCGACTCCGTCGACGGTCGTGCGGTACTGGCCGTAGGTGACGCTTGCGCGCCCGCCATGGTCTGCATTCTTGAGCTGGATGTTGATCACGCCGGCAATGGCGTCCGAGCCATATTGCGACGAGGCGCCGTCCCGCAGCACTTCGATGCGCCCGATCGCGAGGCCTGGGATCAGGTTCATGTCGACTGCGGCGCTGCCGCGGCCGACCGTGCCGTTGATGTTGAGCAGAGCGGAGACGTGCCGGCGCTTGCCGTTCACAAGCACCAGGGTCTGGTCAGGGCTGAGACCGCGCAGCGTCGCGGGGCGAAGGGCATCCGACCCGTCGGCGATCGAGGGCTGCGGGAAGTTGAACGACGGGACCAGCTGGTTGAGGATCTTGTTGGTCTCGGTCTGGCCCGAATTGGCGATCGCGTCCGAGCTGATCACGTCGATCGGCACCGGGCTGTCCGCGACGGTGCGGCCGGCGCCGCGGCTGCCGGTCACGACGATGACATCGGAATCGGCGACTGCCGTGTCGGCGGTACCCCCGGGGGCGGCGGGCGCTGGCTGATCCTGGGCGAGTGCCGGAGTCGACGCGAGCGCCGCAGTCGAGAGTCCGGAAAGCAGGACGAAACGTGCGAGATTGGTCATGATGTTACCCCCGAGGCTTGGCCTTGTTCGGCCTTATTTCAGGAGCTTATGCTCCGACACGCCGGCGTGGAAGCGCCCGGTGCTGCGCTGCGGCACAATCTCGCCCAATTGTGGCTTGAAAGCCACATCCCATGTGGCATTCCAGTATCAGTCGACAAACAAGATCGATGGCGAGTTGCGGCTCCGCAGATCGTCCATGATTTGTAATTTGACCGGACGGAGCTGCCTTCCCATTCCCGGCGGCGTATTGATGAAAGGCCGAGCGATCGATGCCCAGCACCGATCACGGTCGATCGACAGCTGCGCAGCCGGCCGGATTCGGCCCGGGTCGTGATCGGCCCTTGGCCCCGGCTCGCAAGCGGCCGGCCCTGAACGCATTAACGTGCCGCATTCCCGGCTTTCGCCTGCCGGGTGCGCTGCTCGCCGCCGGTTCAGGATCGCGCTGTGCTGTCGCCGCACGCTTCGTGAAGACGATCGCGTGACTCGCTCGATCTCGCTCCGGGCAATCGCCATGGTGCTGACCGTGGCGTCTGCCGGGTCCGCCGAAGCGGATCCGCCTTCGCCCGAGCTGACGCTGTCGGCGCGCGAGACTGTCGACCTCTGGGATGATCCATCGGGGGGCGCTCGTGGCGGAGCCGTTGTGCTGAACAAGCTCCAGGTTTCGGCTGGTTTGCGTGGGGAACGGTTCGGTCTCGACGGCCTGATCGTCCATGGCGAAGTCTTCCGCACCGACGGCGCCAGCCTCAGCAGCCGAGTGGGCGACATCCAGACGGCGAGCAATATCGAGGCCGTCCCAACCTTCCGGCTGTTCGAAGGCTGGATCGAGAAGAGGTTCGGCGACGAAGACCGTTCCTTCGCCATTCGGGCGGGGCTGATGGACCTCAACTCCGATTTCGACTCGATCGAGACAGCGAGCCTGTTCATCAACTCCTCGCACGGGATCGGTCCCGATTTGTCGCGCAGCGGACTCAACGGCCCCTCCATTTTTCCGGTGTCGGCGGCCGGCCTTCGCGCAAGCTGGCTGCCTTCGAAGCCATGGACCTTACGGATAGCGGCATTCGACGGGGTGCCAGGCAATACCGATCGTCCGAAGGCCTTCGTCGCGGTGAAATTGCGCGGAGAGGACGGAATCCTGCTTGTCGCACAGACCGATTATCATCTTTCCGACTCCGCCAAGGTGGAGGTGGGTGCCTGGGGGTACAGCACTGCCATGCTTCCCGACTGGCCCGGCACCAACCGGCGCGCCCACGATCGCGGTTTTTACGCGTCGTTCGAAGGCCCGCTCCCCTGGGTCAAGGGCGGGAGCGGCTGGCTTCGCGCGGGCCGGGCCGATGTCCACGCGCAGAGTATCGGAAGCTATTTCGGCGCCGGCATCGCTGCGCGGGGAACGTTCGCCGCCCGGCCGGACGATCGGTTCGGAATCGCGGTCGCGCGTGCCGGAATCGCAGGCGAAGCCCGAAAAGCCCTTGGAATCAGCCGCGCCGAGACGAACCTGGAGACGTCCTACCAGTACCGCATAAGCGAGGCCCTGGTCGTTCAGCCGGACCTTCAGTGGGTCCACCATCCGTCAGGCGTTGCGGGCGCGCGCGACGCCCTGATATTCGGCCTTCGGATCGTCCTGACCGCAGCCTATCCCCGCCAGGCGTCGCCGAGCGACGCGGCCGACCCCAATCTTCCTGCGGGCGGCCCCCAGCCGCCGGATTCGGGTGACGCTTCCCCGACTAGTTCTTTGCGATGATCGCCTTGAAGGCCCCATTGGCTGAGTTTCCGATCAGCACATTGTCGCCGGAGCTGTTGATCGAGGCGTTGTTCTGGGACAGCAGCCCAGTGGCGTTGCCGACGATCGCACTGTTCGTGACCTGAATCGTCGTTGACGAATCGCTGGCGAGAATGCCGCTGCCGACATTGTTGCTGATCACCGACCCGATGATGAACACATCGGCCTTGCCCGCCCCGCCCGGATCGACATTGATCCCGCCGCCGCTATTGGCACCGCCATTGTCCGAGATCCGGCAATTGACGATGAA
>JAQGLD010000491.1 GCA_028293055.1 Alphaproteobacteria bacterium | reverse complement strand
CCCGCACTCGCGCCTTGCCCTGCACGAAATCTCCCCTTGTCACGCGTGCAAACCTGGTCGGTTCCGACCCTAGACCTTGCTCTGGGGGCAATAAGGGAGGCGAGCTTGGGAGCGTGGGGCGCGATCGTCATGGGGTTCTTCGGCTCGCTGTTCGCGGCGCTGACCCTGCATTTCGAACGCGGCTGGACCGGAATCGCGGCGTGTCTTCCGTTCGTCCTGTTCGCTGCGATCGCGATCGCAGAGATCGTGGTGATCCGCCGCCCGGCGAAGGCGTCGCGCCGTCGGATCGGGCGGAGCGGGTGATCATGTGGAGCAGCATGGCCGAAGGCGCCGGGTTGTTCGCAGCCGCCCAGCTCACCATCGGTCTTGGCCACCGCGAGCTGCTGCTGCCGGCCATGGCATTCGTCGTCGGCCTGCACTTCCTGCCAATGGCGCATGCGGTCCCGTTCCGACCATTCTACGCTTTGGCTCTGGCCTTGCTCGCCGCAGCCGCGTTCGGCTTCGCCGCGGGCGCTCCTCATGGCGGCACCGTCGCCGGTTTCACCGCCGCGGGAGCATTGTGGGTCGCTGCCGCACTCGCCTTGCGCCGGGACCTGCGGGCCAAGGCGGCACCCTTCCGGCTCTGACCCCCGACCGTCTCGCACCGGCGCGCCGATCGCTGCTCAACAGGCTCGGCCTGGATGCTCCGTTTCAAGCCAGGGCTGGCAAGCGCGCCACGCACTGGCTAGGCGGCACCAGGGCCCCGCCGCGGGGCACTCAAAGGCAGACATGACGAGCAGTCCCAATCCCCCCGCTTCGTGCGCGACCCTGGCCGAATTGCTCGCCCACCGGGACTGGTTCATCGACCCGGCGCGAGACGACCGGGCGCCGGATTCCTCGATCCTGATCGTCGACGATTTCTATCCCGATCCAGAGGCGATGCGAGCGATCGCGCTCGACCGTCCCTTCGTCCAATATATCCCGCCCGATCCGGCGATCGCCGGCCCGGCGCTCGCCGCCGCCAACGCCCATCGCCGCGGACGCTGGCTGAGCTCCGCCTTCGTCACCTACCATGGCAGCCTCGCCGAAAATCCCTATCACGGCAGCCGCCACAATCCCGAAGACCTGCGCCGGCGGCTCGAGGACCTGATCGGCGAGCCGATCGAGGACGAATCCTGGCAAAGCGGCGGGGATCATTGGAACGGCGCCTTCCATCTCGTCGAGGCCGGGTTCGAGCTCGGCAAGGCGGTGATCCACCACCATTACAAGCCGCGCGACGTGGAGGGCCGCGGCTGGAGCGGCCTGGTCTACCTCTCGCCCGATGCTCCGCCCTCGGCCGGGACCAGCTTCTGGCGCGACCGCCGCAGCGGCCGCTGCGTCGCTGCTTTTGGCGACCGCTACAGCTTCGATCCCGCCGATTTCGAGCTCGCTTTCATCGCCGAGAACCGGTTCAACCGCCTCGTCCTGTTCCGCGAGAATGTCTGGCACCGGGTCGAGCACGGCTTCGGCAGCGGCGATTCGGCGCGGCTGACCCAGACCCTTTTCTTCAAGATCGCCTGACGACCTTCGGCATCGCATCACGGTCGGTGCTGCAGCGACCGCGCTGGGCGGCCGCGAGTGTCATGACCTTCAGCCGAACGCCTGGGCCGTGAGGACCCGCGTCGTGCAGCAGCCCGAGCAGCGGCCGGCGAACCTTCGATAGCGCTCCTGGCGCGCGATCGACCGTGCCGCGCCCGAGACCCGGCGAACGCTCGTCGCGAGATGATCGGCGAGGCAGGCGTCGCACAGACCCTCCGGCGCTCGCAGCGCGATAAGCCTCAACAATCCTGCTCGAAACTGCATGAGACGCCCCCCGGCCGAGGCTCGAACCTATCAGGGATCCTGAAAATATCCTAGTGATTCCAAGGTCCGATCCCGGCCGGGCGACTCGCTCCGGCGTTCGCCGCGCACGCATCGTCCAAAATGGAGCATGCTCGCCTCGGCTGGCTGCGGCCTGTCCCGCCCGGACACGTCCGAGCTACGGTTCGGCGCTTCGGTCACGCAATGGCTATCGCATCGCGCTTTCCGGTCCATTCTGCTGGAAAATCCGCCCTTGTTGCGCTACCGTTCCCAATCGCAATCGATAGGGATGCCGGATGAGCCGAGGAAGCGCAACGCCGTGCGCGCACTGCGAAACCGGCTATCACGCTCCCTTCGGCCGCTTCCAGCGCGTGGCGATGCGCGACGAAGGCCCGACTTTCCTGATGCGCTGCACGATGTGCGGCACTCTGTGGGAAGAGGCGCCCCTGCACGCCAGGGTCGTGACCGACGGCGAGGTGCGCTCGGCTTATCCCCGGGCGCAGATCTGAGGGCGGGCGCGGCGGCGAGTCCGGGCCGGCCCGCAATCTCGGGGCTCCACACCGCTGGGATGCCCGGGTGCCTCGGTGGGGCAAGTTGCGGAACGGATCGAGTCAACGTAGCGTAAGCGGGAGATCATGAGCGAGCTGATCGTCTGGACCTACGATTGGGTGCCCGAAGGCCCCCGCGGTTTCGTGCGCGATCTCAGGCTGAGATGGGCGTGCGAGGAGGCAGGCCTGGCCTATTCGGTGCGGACCGTGCCGTTCGAGGGACGCGAGACCAATCATCTGGCGTACCAGCCCTTCGGCCAGATTCCGTTCCTGAGCGACGGCGGGCTCGAAATCTTCGAGAGCGGCGCCGGCCTGCTTCATCTGGCCCGGCAATCGGACACGCTGATGCCGCGCGATCCGGCCGGCGAAGCTCAGACCGTGCAATGGCTGATCGCGGCGCTCAACTCGATCGAGATGGTCAGCGTTCCCTGGTGGTTCCTCTCGCTGTCCGGCGAGGCGGAGAACGGCCTCACCGGCTGGGTGGGAAGCCGGCTCGGCCAGCTCGAGGCCGTGCTGGGCGAGCGCGAATGGCTAGCCGCGGACCGCTTTACCGTCGCCGACCTGCTGATGGCGGATGTCCTTCGGGTCCCCAAGGTCCGCGCCTTCGGCGATCGGCCGGCGAGCGAGGCCTATGTGACTCGTCTCACCGCGCGCCCCGCCTTCGCCAGGGCCCGCGCCGACCAACTGGCCCATTTCGCCGCGGCGGACGGGAACAGGTCGGGGGCTGGCTAAAGGGCGGTCGAGCCTGTTCGAGCCGACGACATTCGGCCACCCGGCCGATCCGCCATTCCCTCACTCAGTTCGAGCATCGCATATAGTCGAACTCGGTCGGCGGCTCGAGGCAGGTGATGATGATCTCGACGCGGCGATTCTGGCGCTCCGCAACGCCATCGGGCGTCTCGACCAGCGGCCGCGCCTCGCCCACCGCCTGTACCGCGATCGCGCGCGCCGGCACGCCGCGAGCGACCAGGGCGGCCTTGACGGCTTCCGCGCGCCGCCGCGAAAGCCATCTATTATGGTCCGACGATCCCGCGCGATCGGCATGACCGAAGACGTCGAAGCTGCGGACTCGGGCTATCCGGAAGGTCTTGGCGACATTGTCGAGGATGAGTCCCGATTGGTGGTTGAGCTTGGCGCGCCCCGAGGCGAAAAACACATTATAGGGGCTGACGGCCCGAGCCGGCGAACCGTCGATCAGGACGAGGAGGGCACAAAGTGTCGCCGCAATTCGCATGCCAGGAAGCTGACAGGCCATTACGATAATCGCAACTTTGGGGTCAGCCTGCCCATGCGAGTGCGGGTCCGACGATGCCCGACGCGCCAAAAATCGGAGGACCTTCTATCGCGCCGCGATAACCGGCTTCCGGGCCGCCCTCGCCCAGCCGCTCACCTCATAGCCGCTGTCGTGGAGGCAGCCCGCCATCGCGGTCTTCACCGCCCGCTCCTTCCTTGCCCGGGCCCGGCGCGACATGCCCCAGGCGCCGCCCAGCACCGCGAAGGGCAGCAGCACCACCGTGGCGCTGGCCACCGCGACTCCCCCCCAGCCGCCGGCCGCGGCCGCGGCGGTTCCGCCGACCGCGGCCGTACCCA
>JAQGLD010000474.1 GCA_028293055.1 Alphaproteobacteria bacterium | reverse complement strand
GAATTGTTCTCGCCGCCGCAGGGACAGCAGCTGGTGATCGGCACTCCGCCGAGCTCGCTCGGCGATCCCTGCGACACGCGGTCGAACGCGCGCACCGGCGCCAATGGCACCCAGGTCGCGGCCTTGTGCGTCGCCCAGGGCGTACCCCAGCCGGTCATCTCCAGCTACCAGTTCCCGACCACCGCGACCGGTCAGGTCGTCACCGGCAATACAGGCCTGACCCCCGAGCGCGCCACCACCTACAATTTCGGCTTCGTGTTCAACGCGCCGCGCAATGCCGGCCCGTTCGGCGACATCTCGCTGTCGGTCGATTATTACAATATCAAGATCAAGAGCGTGATCTCGACCGTGCCTGGGCTGACCGTGCTGTCGAAATGCTTCAACCTCGACGGCTCGAACAGCAGCTATTCGAACAGCAACGAATATTGCGCACTGATCACGCGCGACCCGGGGACCGGCCAGATCCTCAATGTCGCGACGCCGTTCCTTAATCTGGGCCAACTCCAGACCGACGGAGTCGAGGCGCAGGCGCATTGGGGCGTGCCGACTCCGTTCGCTGGCGCCAGCGCCAGGCTCTATGTCGACTCCGCGGTGGGCTGGCTCCGCAGATATGAAGTTCAGCTGCTGCCCGGCGCGCCCTTCCTCGATTATACCGGGGTCAGCGTCGGCGGCGCCAATCCGGGCTCGGTACCGCCCCGTGCGGCGCCGAAGTGGAAGGCGTTGACCACCTTCGGCTTCCGCTCGGACACGGTTGGTATGGGACTGCGCTGGCGCTATCAGAGCGCAATGAAGGACAATAGCGCGGTCCTGACGCCGGCCAACGCCCAGGTCGGGGTGCCTGCCTACAGCCTGTTCGACCTGTTCGGCACGGTCAAGGTCGGCAAGGACTTCGAACTTCGCGCCGGCATCAACAATCTGTTCGACAAGGGATTGCTGTTCGTTGCCAGCTCGCAGAACGGAACCGACACTGCGCTCTACGATCCGATCGGCCGCTCCTTCTATATCGGAGCCAAGGTCCATTTCTGAGCCTGTCTCCTCGATCGAGTCCGGCGTGAATCCGGCAGCTGTGGAACAAGGGGTGATCCAATCCGGATTGATCGGTCGCAACATCCTCGCCTCGCGCTCGCCCTGGCTGCACGAGCAAGAGGCGAAGGCGCAGGGACTCGATCTGCGCTACGACCTGTTCGACTTCAGCGAGCGCGGCCTTGCCGACGAGGCGCTCGGTCCGTTTCTGCTCGAACTGCGCGACCGGGGCTTCGTCGGAGTCAATGTCACCTACCCGTTCAAGCAGGCGGTGATCGATAGCCTCGACTCGCTCGCCGAAAGCGCCCGGCTGGTCGGCGCGGTCAACACCGTCGCCATGCGCGGCGGCCGGACGACCGGGCACAATACCGACATGCACGGATTTCGCGACAGCCTGGCCGGCGGGCTGGCGGGAGCACGCCCGGGCCGGGTGCTCCAGCTCGGCGCCGGCGGCGCGGGCGCGGCGGTGGCTAGCGCCCTGGTCTCGCTCGACGCGGCGCGGCTCGACATATTCGACGTGGATCCCGAACGGGCGGAAGCCCTGGCCGATCATCTCCGCCGCCAGTCCGGCAAGGATGTGCGCGGGCGCGGTGCGCCTCCGACCGAGACCGGGTCTTTCGACGGCATCGTCAATGCCACGCCGATCGGAATGAACGCGCATCGCGGAGTTCCGATCGATCCGGACCTGATCGACGAACGCCATTGGGTGGCCGACATCGTCTATTTCCCGCTCGAGACCGAGCTGCTTCGAGTCGCCCGCGCGAAGGGCTGCCGGACCATCGACGGCAGCGGCATGGTGATCGGCCAGGCGGCGCAGGCGTTCGAGATCATCACCGGCCACGCCGCCGACACCGAGCGCATGCGGCGCAGCTTCTTCGCGACGAACGCGGCCTGATGATCGGTGCTATTCCTCACACGGAACGAGACATGAAGATGCGCCCTGCCCTATTGCTCGCCGCACTCGCGCTCGGCGCCGCAGCGCCGCACGGGATGGTGCCGATCGCATCGGACCCGGTGAAGACCGAAAGCGGGCTCGTCGCCGGGACCAGGCTCAACTCCGGAGTGCGCGCCTATCTCGGAATTCCCTATGCGCAGCCGCCGGTCGGTGCGCTGCGCTGGGCGGCCCCTGCCCCGATCCACTGGAGCGGAATTTGGAATGCCGACCGGCTCGGGCCGGAATGCATCCAGGTGCTTCGGCCGCACGACATCAATCATTATTTCGGCGAGGAGCCGACCTCCGAAAACTGCCTCTATCTCAATCTCTGGGCGCCGGCGGCGGCAAGGCCCGGCGCCCGCCTCCCGGTCATCGTCTTCCTCTACGGCGGCGGCTTCACCATCGGCTCGTCGGGCATGCCCAATTATGGCGGCGAGCCGGCCGCCCGGGCAGGCGCGATCTTCGTCAGCTTCAACTACCGGGTCGGAGCGCTCGGCTTCATGGCCCATCCCGAGCTCAGCCGAGAGCAAGGCGGCCATTCGGGTAATTACGGCCTGATGGATCAGAATGCGGCCTTGCGCTGGGTCCACTCCAATATCGCGCGCTTCGGCGGCGATCCTTCCAAGGTGCTGATCGTCGGCCAGTCGGCCGG
>JAQGLD010000400.1 GCA_028293055.1 Alphaproteobacteria bacterium | reverse complement strand
AACGGGCGGGGCGGCGCGTTGCTAGCCGTTTCGCCTGGCCGGGTGCGCCGCCTATGTTATATTGTCGTGTTGGGTCGGCGCCCAGCCCAGCTCGGCGCGCGCGCGCGGCGAGCGCGAACGACTGCAGGTGCTCATGATGATCAGCGCGAAGAACTTGCCCCAGATCCGCTCGGCCTCCGGAAAGTCGATGCTTCGGGCGGCGCAGCCGAGTTGCCGCGCCACCGCCTCGGCGAGGGTGCGATGCGCAACCTCGCCGGCGACGCAATGATAGAGTGAGCCGGCCGAACCCTTGTCGAGCGCGAGCCGGTAGAGCTCGGCGAGATCCTCGACATGGACGTTGGAATAGAGGTTGAGCCCCGGCCCGACATAACAGACGTCCCCCGTCTTGCGCGCGGAGTCGTAAAAGGCCCTGATCAGGCCGCAGCGGCCATTGCCCCAGATCATCGGCGGCCGCACCACCATCGCCCGGACATCCCGAGATGCGGCGGCGCGCACCACGGCCTCGGTCTCGGTGCGCCGGACCAGCCATTTCGAAGCGACGAACGGATCGTCCTCGGCGAAGACATCCTCGCTCCATCGCCCGTCGGTCTTCTGGCTGAGCACGCCGGTCCCCGAGGTGAAGATGAAAGCCTTGCCGGTGCCTTCGAGGCGGTCGAGCAGATGGACCACGGCCTGATGCTCGGGCTCGAGCAGCAACTGCGCCGCGTAGAGGATCGAGTCGGCCTCGGCGAGCAGGTCGTGGAGCGAGTCGAGCCGATCGAGGTCGGCTAGTTCCGCGCGAGCGCCCAATGCCTCGACCTTCTCCCTGTCCGCAGGCGCGCGGCAGGTGCCGACGACTTCGTGGCCGCCGGTCGCGAGATGCCTTGCCGCATGCGAGCCGACATAGCCGGTAGCGCCGATAACCAGGATCTTCATGGCGCCCCTTTCGGCAGATCGCGTCCTGGTCATAGGGGGCAGTTTCACCGCCTGGGCGGAGTCCCCCACAAGGGACTAGGGTGAATGGGAGCGCTGGCCGATCGATGAATGCCAAGAGCCGCGGGGCGATGCTGATGAAAGATGTCATTTCAGGCGAGGCCGCGGCACCGGCGCGGATATCTCGCGCTTATTATCTGCCGATCCTGCTGCTGCTCGCCGCCTACGTGCTCAACTTCCTCGACCGTCAGGTCGTTGCGATCCTCGCCGAGCCGATCAAGCGCGATCTCCATCTCGCCGACTGGCAGCTCGGCGCGATGACCGGCCTGTCTTTCGCAATCCTCTACACCTTTCTCGGTATCCCGATCGCAAAGCTTGCCGAGCGCGGCGACCGGCCGATGATCATCGGCGGTGCGATCGGCGTGTGGAGTTTCTTTACCCTCGTCTGCGGCTTCGCGCAGACCTTCACCCAGCTCGCTCTCGCTCGAATCGGCGTGGGCGTCGGAGAGGCGGGATGCACTCCGCCCGCGCTTTCGCTGATCAGCGAATATGTGCCTCGCGAACGCCGCTCCACAGCGATGTCGATCTATCTCGCCGGGGCGCCGCTCGGCGGCGTGCTCGGCATGGCGCTCGGCGGTCTCGTCGCCGACCAATGGGGCTGGCGGGCTGCATTCCTGGTCGCCGGGGCGCCGGGTCTGGTGCTTGCCCTGCTGACCTTCTTCACCCTGCCGGAGCCGAGGCGTAAGCAGAAGGTGGCCATCGTCCAATCGCCCACCGTGCGTGAGGTCGTGCGCAAGCTTCTGCCCAAAAGGACCTATTTCCTGGTCGTCGGGGGAGTCACTCTGAAGGCCATTCTCCAATATGGTTTCCAGGCCTTCTTCGGCTCCTTCTTCTTCAGGAACCATGCTGGCGAGCTCGCAGCCTATGCGAGCCTGTGGGGCCTCAAGAGCGCCGGATTCCTCGGCGTCGCCCTCGGGCTGACCCTCGGCACCTCGGGCATATTGGGGTCGCTCGCCGGGGGTTGGCTGAGCGACCGTTTCTCCTCTGGCCAGCCCAAGGCGCAAGCCTGGGTACCCGCCTTCGGCGCCTTTGCCTCGACCCCCTTCTATGTCGCGGCGGTATTGGTGCCGTCGATGCCGCTCGCTTTGGCGCTGCTGTTCATTCCGTCGATGCTGACCGCTTTCTACTTCGGTCCGGCTTATGCGATCGTGCAGGGTCTGGTGCCGCCTGGAATGCGCGCAATGGCGACCGCGATCATGCTGTTCGTGATCAGCCTGGTGGGATTGGGCTTCGGGCCGCTTGCCGTCGGGATTACCAGCGACATCATCAGTGGCCCCCTCGGCTTCGGCGAAGCGGCCGGAGTGCGCTGGTCGCTGGCATTGTTCGCCCTGCTCGGCATCCCCGCCGGACTTCTTTTTCTCGCCTCGGCAAAAACGCTGCAACGCGATTTGGAGAGCTGAGTATGGATTGTCCCCCCGATTTCTTCCTGCTGCGCGACAAGGTCGCGATCGTCTGGGGCGGCGGCCAGGGCATGGGCGAGAGCTCGGCAGTCTATCTCGGCCGTGCCGGGTGCAGGCTTGCGATCGTCGATTCGCATGAGGGTCGGGCGATGGAAGCCGGGGAACGGCTGAAGGCTCAGGGCTTCGTCGCGATTCCGATCGTGGCCGACATCACCCGGGAAGCCGAGGTCGAGCGCGCGACCGACGAAGCCGAAGCAGCGCTCGGGCCGGTCGACATCATGGTGACGATCGTCGGCGCTTCGAGCTGGAAGTCGCTGCTCGATCTCACCGAGGAAGATTGGGTTCGCGAGCACGACCTCAACCTCAAATCCGTCCTCTACAGCGCGCGCTCGGCGGCGCGGCGCATGCTGGCTGCGGGCCGGCCGGGCACGATCGTGGCGATCAACTCGGTCAGCGGCCTCACCTCCGCGCCAATGCACGCGGCTTATGGCGCAGCGAAGGCCGGTCTTGCCAATCTCGTCCGCTCGATGGCCGTGGAATGGGGCCCCGATATCCGGGTCAACGCAGTCGCCCCAGGAACGATCATTACCCAGCGACTGCCCGGCAAGGAATCCGATTACGATCCGGCCGGCCAAATCCGCCGGCGCATTCCGATGCAGCGGCGCGGGACGACCGACGAGATCGGCAAGGCGGT
>JAQGLD010000380.1 GCA_028293055.1 Alphaproteobacteria bacterium | reverse complement strand
CGAGCCAGATCAGCTGCTCGAGGCCCGGACACAAAGGCACCAGCTCGCGCAGCAAAGGCGCCAGGTCCGACGCGACCGCCAGCACCCGATCCTCGGCCTCGTTGATCATCGCGGCGAGATGGGCGGTGGTCAGCCTCGGATTGAGCGTATGGCAGACGAGGCCGGCGCCCATCGCCGCATAATAGATTTCGAGATGATGCTGGCTGTTCCACGCAAGCGTGCCGACCCGGTCCCCCGGCCGAAGGCCCAAAGCGGCAAGCGCTCCGGACAGCCGGTTGCTGCGATCGCGTAGCGTCGCATAGCCGATCCGCGAACGAACCCGCCCCGCCTCCGCGCCGACGATCTCGCGGTCCTGGAACCAGCTGGCGGCATGGTCGAGGAACTTGTCGACTGTCAGTCGGTAAGCTTGCATGAATCGGATCGACACCACGTTGTAAGAGAAAGACCGGCCGCCGCGGCGCGGCGGCCGGTGGGCTTCGCCTCAGAAGGTCTTCAGCACCTTGACGCCATATTGGCGCGGCGCCCCGGCAAAGGTGAGGCCGCTGTTCAGCGCGCCGACATAATGCTGGTTGGTGAGGTTCGTGGCATAGCCGGTCACCGTCCAGCTGCGATGAGTCCAGGCGAGCTGCGCGTTCAATATGTTGCGGTCCTCGATCCTGTCGCCGAGCTGCTGCTTCTCGAACAGGGTCGCCCATTGTCCGCCGACATGGCCGAAATTGACCCGCGGCGTCAGCGTGTCGTTCTCGCCCAGCTTCAGATCATATTCCGCCCCGACATTGAAGGTCAGAGTGGGCGCATAGGTCTGCCGCTGGCCCTTCAGGTTGATGCAATAGGGAGTGACCGGGCCGGTCGCAGGATTGCACAATCCGGGGGCTGGAGTCGCCGGTGGCAGGTTGCGCGGATCCACCGCGAAGAATTGTCCAAGCGAGCTGTGCAGCACGTTGGCGCCGGCGCTGAACGACAGGTTTCCGAACTTGAAGTCCGCTTCGGCTTCAGCCCCGTAGATCTTGGTGGTCCCGGAGACGTTGAGCTCGGTGGTCAGCCTCGGATTGTTCGGCCTGCCCAGGATGGCCTGGAAATTCTTGTACTGATTGTAGAAGCCATCGACAGTCGTGCGGATCGCACCGCCGAGGAAGTTCGCCTTCCAGCCGCCTTCAAAGGAGCGGACCCGTTCCGGCCCGAATGGAGGGATGGCGCCGCTGCCGAAGGTCGGCGTGTTCAACCCGCCCGGACGAAATCCGGTCGCGACGAAGCCGTAGAGATAATGGTCGCGACTCACCGCCCAGCCTAGCGACGCCTTGTAGGAGAAATTGTCGGACTTCGTGGTCTGCTCGTCGGGCGTCACGAAGCTGCCCAGCTCCCGGATGAGGACATGGTTCGTGCTCCGGCTCGCGGTGTAGCGGCCGCCCAGCTCGAGCTTGAGACTCGGCGTGATATTGTAGCCGAGCTGCGCGAAGGCGGCGAGCGAGCGCTCCGGATTGGTGCCCTGCAGATCGTAATAGATCGGAATGCCGAAGCCCGGCAGCCCGATGAAGAGCTTGTACGGCGCCAGAAAATTATATTTATTCCACAGCGCGAACGCGCCCAGCAACCAGGTGAACCGCTGGTTGTCCGGCGAGATCAGGTTGAACTCCTGCGAATATTGCTTCTCGGTCAGAGTGTCCCCGAAGGTCGAAATATTGGCGGATGTCCCGTCGAGGTCGGCCAGATAGAAGCCGTGGCCGTGCGAGAGGCCGCTTACCGAGCGAAGCTTGATGCCGCCGGCCAGCTCATATTCGAGACGGAGGATCGATCGGAAGAACTTGTCCTTCGCACCCTCCGGCGAGTTGGCCGTGATGTGGAAGAGGTCAGTGTAATTGGGGTTGGGAGTCGTGCTTCCGTAGGGCAGGAAGCGGAACCGGTCGGTATAGGGATCGGCCGGGTAGGCGCCGAGGTCGAGATAGTCGAGATCGGTCTTGAACAGGATCGAGAGCCGATCGGTCGGCTTCCAGAGCAGGCTGATGCGGCCCGCAAGCTCGCGCAGATCGCCTTTGTTGCCGGTATATTTGGCGCCGCCCGGGCCGGTGATGTGATAGAAACCGTCGCGCCTCTCGCCGAAGAAGGCGACTCGCATCGCGAACTTGTCGCCCACCGGTATGTTGATCGCGCCCTGGGCGCCGAGATCGTTGTAATTGCCGTAATTGGCGTTGAAATAGCCATGGACGCCGCCGCCGACGATCGGATCGTTGCTGTTGACGAAGACCGCGCCACCGGTCGCGTTCTGGCCCACGATCGTGCCCTGCGGTCCGCGCAGCACCTGGATGTTGGCAACGTCGTAATAGGGCTCTTCCTGGAAATAGCCCGGGAAGGTCGGCACTCCGTCGCGATAGGTGATGACCCCGGTCGTCGTCTGGGTGTTGTGCTCGGCCTTGCCGATGCCGCGCACGTTGAAATCGTTGCCCTGGCCGAAATTGTTGACGACGATGCTGGGCGTGGCGAACTGGAGCGCATCGACGCTTGCGACGCCCTTGTTGGCCAAATCGGTTCCCGACAGGACCGAGGCCGAGACCGCGGTCCGCATCAAATTCTCGGTGCGGCGCTGGGCGGTGACCACGATCTCCGAGTCGCTGGCTTCCGGCTCGCTGGAGCTGGCCGTATCCGAGGGAGCCGGAGCCGCTGCCGGGGCAGTCTGGGCCAGGGCCGAACCGCTCCACGCAAGAGCCAGGGCCGACGCGCTCGGCCAGAATAGACCTGTCTTCATAAATCCTCCCCTGTTCTGGGTCTCGATCACGCTCTGCGGCGCGCTCGCCCGAAAGGTGCATCAAAGTCGCGTAGCTTTCAACACTAATTCTCACAAGAGTGAATGATCGAGTCCCGGACGGGGCTTTGCGGCCCCATGGAGTGAGTTGCGCACGCCGCCCGATCCTGCTCAGCGGCGGGAATGACCGAATTTGGCCCGCCGTGAATTCCGCTTCGCCGTCCCTCCGGCCGGGCGATGGGGAGCCTCGAATGCCGCCGCTTCACCTGCTGCTCGGTCTCGCGATCGTCGTGGTGTGGGGTACGAACTTCGTCGTCATCCACGAGGGGCTGCGGGACTTTCCGCCCTTGCTGTTCGCCGCGCTTCGCTTCGCCCTCGCCGCCTTTCCGGCGATCCTGTTCGTGACGCGGCCGAAAATCGGCTGGCGCAATATTCTGGGTTACGGCCTCTCGATCGGGGCCGGCCAGTTCGGGCTCCTGTTCATCGCTATGAACGGGATGATCGCGCCGGGCCTCGCTTCTTTGGTCATCCAGAGCCAGGTCTTCTTCACCATCGGGCTTTCGCTCGCGATCCATGGCGAGCGGGTTCGCCCCGCCCAGGTCGCCGCGCTCGCCCTCGGCGCTACCGGCCTGGTCATCATCGGAACCCATGGCGATGGCCACACCACTCCGCTCGGCCTTGCCCTCACCCTCGCCGCGGCTTTGAGCTGGGCGGCGGGCAACCTGATCGTTCGCGCCAGCCGCGGCGCCGCAATGTTTCCGTTCGTGATCTGGGGCAGCCTCGGGGCGGTCCCCCCACTCCTGCTGCTCTCCCTTGTCTTCGAAGGCCCGCAGGCGATCGCCTCGTCCCTCGCCTCGGCGTCGATCGGCGGTTGGGTCGCGATGGCTTGGCAGGCCCTGGGCAACACTATTTTCGGATTCGGCGCCTGGGCGTGGCTGCTGTCGCGTTATCCGGCTGCGACGGTCACTCCGCTCGCCTTGCTCGTCCCGGTGTTCGGGATGGGCGCGTCCTCATGGCTGCTGGGCGAGCCGATGCCGGCGTGGAAGCTGGTCGCGGCGGCTTTGGTTGTCGGCGGCCTGGGCCTCGGCATGATCCGCAGGCGATCGGCCTGAGGGCCGAGCAGCCGCGCTTGACTTGACGGCGCCAGCGCGGAAGTCTCGCTCGATCCGAAGCGGGAGCTGCGATGCTGTCTGCCCTGGTCCGCGGCCTGTTGCTGCTTCTTCTCGCCGCCGGCGCCGGAGCGCCCGTCGCCGCGCACCCAATCATTCCGCTGCCCTCGCGCGCCGAGTCCCTCGCGGCGATCGAGCGGATGGCGGACTGGCAGCTCGCCCATCTCGGCGGGCCCGACGCCATCCCGCTGCCCGGCTCCAGCGCGCGCAACCCGCGCGACTGGCAGCAGGCCGCCTTCTGGGTCGGGCTGACCGCCGTCGCCG
>JAQGLD010000351.1 GCA_028293055.1 Alphaproteobacteria bacterium | reverse complement strand
GCGCCGCGTCGGCCCGTTCGCCGAGACCCTCGGCTGGCCCGAATGGCCGCGCCCCGTCCGCTTCCTTTCGCCGGCCGAGCCGGTCGACAATGTCCTCGCCGAACTGCCCGACCATCCCCCGCGCCTGTTCCGCTGGCGGGGCCGCATCCACCGGGTCCGCCGCGGCGACGGGCCCGAGCGGATCTACGGCGAATGGTGGAAGAAGAGCGGCGAGGCCGACGCGGTGCGCGACTATTTCCGGGTCGAGGACGAGGAAGGCAACCGCTTCTGGCTCTACCGCCGCGGCGACAGCGTCGACCCGCGCACCGGCGACCTCAGCTGGTGGCTGCAGGGGGCGTTCGCATGACCTATGTCGAGCTCAACGCGACCAGCCAGTTCAGCTTCCTGCGCGGGGTGGCGAGCGCCGAGGAATTGTTCTCCACCGCCGCTTTGCTCGGCTACCGGGCGCTCGGGATCACCGACCGCAACACGGTCGGCGGACTGGTGCGCGGTCTGGTCGCCGCCGAGGCGACCGGGATTCGGATGGTCGCCGGCTGCCGGATCGACCTGATGGACGGCACCGGCCTGCTGGTCTGGCCGGAGAGCCGGACGGGCTGGTCGAGCCTCACCCGGATGCTCACCGAGGGCAAGAGCCGCGCCGACCGGCGCAAGGGCGAGAAGGGGCAATGCTTCCTCCACTGGGAGGATGTCGAGGCGCACGCCGGCGGGCTGGTCGCAGCCCTCGTCCCGGGCCAGAGCGACGAGGAGACCGCGACCAGGCTTGCGCTGACCGCAGACATCTTCGGCAAGAGCGCGCATCTCGCCCTCGCACTCCAGTATCGGCCGGGCGACCGGATGCGGCTCCACCGCCTCGCCGAGCTGGCGCGCCATCACGGAGTCCGCACCCTCGCCACCGGCGACATACTCTACGACGTGCCCGACAAAAGGATGCTTCAGGATGTGGTCACCGCGATCCGCAACAAATGCACGATCGACGATCTCGGCTTCCGCCGCGAGCGCTGCGCCGACCGCCATCTCAAGGACCCCGGCGAGATGGAGCGGCGCTTTCGCGACCATCCGGACTCGATCCGCGCCACCGCCGAGCTTGCCGAGCGCTGCACCTTCTCGCTACGCGAGCTCAGCTACCAATATCCCGACGAGATCATCATGTCGGGGCTCTCGCCGCAGCAGGCGCTCGAGCGGTTGGCCGGCGAAGGCCTTGCCGCCAAATTCCCGGAAGGCGCGCCTCAGGCCTATCGCGACCTGCTCGTCCACGAGCTCGGCCTGGTCTCGCGCTGCGGCTATGCGCCTTATTTCCTGACCGTGAACTCGATCGTTTCCTACGCCAGGAGCCAGGGCATATTGTGCCAGGGCCGCGGGTCGGCGGCCAATTCGGTGATCTGCTATGTGCTCGGAATCACCTCGATCGATCCGGTGAAGCACAAATTGCTGTTCGAGCGATTCATCTCGGAAAATCGCAGGGAGCCGCCCGATATCGATGTCGATTTCGAGCATGAGCGGCGCGAGGAAGTGATCCAGTGGATCTACAACAGCTATGGCGACCGCAACGCCGCTCTGACCGCTGTGGTCAGCCGCTACCGCACCCGCGGCGCAGTCCGCGATGTCGGCAAGGCGCTCGGCCTGTCCGAAGACATCATCTCCGCTTTGTCCGGGCAGATATGGGGCTGGTCGAATGACGGGGTCGACGAACGCCATGTCGAGGAACTCAACCTCGATCTGTCCGACCCGCGGCTCTCGCTGACCCTCGAGCTCGCCCGCCGGCTGATCGGGACTCCGCGCCACCTCAGCCAGCATCCCGGCGGCTTCGTCCTCACCCGCGACCGGCTCGACGATCTCGTTCCGATCGAGCCGGCGGCGATGGTCGACCGGCGGGTGATCGTGTGGGAGTTGGACGATATCGAGGAGCTCGCCTTCATGAAGGTCGATGTGCTCGGCCTCGGCATGCTCGGCTGCATGCGCCGCGCCTTCGCCTTGCTGCGCGATCACAAGGGGGTCGATATCGGGCTCGATTCCGCCGAGCTTCAAACCGACGACGAGGCCACGTTCGAGATGATCCGGCGCGCCGACACGCTCGGGGTCTTCCAGATCGAGAGCCGGGCGCAGATGAGCATGCTTCCGCGGCTCAAGCCCAGGGAATTTTACGACCTCGTCATCCAGGTCGCGATCGTCCGTCCCGGGCCGATCCAGGGCGACATGGTCCATCCCTATTTGCGCCGCCGCGAGAAGAAGGAGGAAGCGGAATATCCGAGCGAGGAGCTGAGGGAGGTCCTGCAAAAGACGCTCGGAGTGCCGCTCTTCCAGGAGCAGGCGATGAAGGTGGCGATCGTCGGCGCCGGCTTCACCCCGGCCGAGGCCGACGCGCTGCGCCGCTCGATGGCGACATTCAAGTCGACCGGCGGAGTCAGCCATTTCAAGGACAAGATGATCCACGGAATGATCGCCAAGGGCTATACCGAGGACTTCGCCGAGCGCACCTTCCGCCAGATCGAGGGCTTCGGAAGCTACGGCTTTCCCGAAAGCCATGCGGCGAGCTTCGCCAAGATCGCCTACGCCTCGTCCTGGGTGAAATGCCATCACCCCGACATCTTCTTAGCCGCCTTGCTCATCGCCCAGCCGATGGGATACTACCAGCCCGCCCAGATCGTCCGCGACGCAGATGAGGATGGCGTTGAAGTGCGGCCGGCCTGCGTCAACC
>JAQGLD010000251.1 GCA_028293055.1 Alphaproteobacteria bacterium | reverse complement strand
CGAAACGGCTAGCATCGCGCCGGCCAGCCCGTTCTGCTTCAGCCGGCCGAGTCGAGTGCCGCGATCACCAGCTCGGTCATGCCCCTTGTGCCCACCTGGCGGCCGTGCGCCGCAGGCAGGTCGCCGGTACGATGGCCGGCCGCGAGCACCGATCGGATCGCACCTTCGAGGCTCGCGGCATCCTGCTCGCGGCCGAGGCTCAGCCGCAGGGCCATGGCAAGGCTGAGCAACATGGCCAGCGGATTGGCAAGGTCCTTTCCGGCAATGTCGGGGGCGGAGCCGTGGATCGGCTCGTAGAGCGCCGCCCGCCCGCCGCCATCCTTCTCGGCTCCGAGCGATGCCGAAGGCAGCATGCCGAGCGATCCGGTCAACATCGCCGCTTCGTCAGACAATATGTCGCCGAACAGATTGTCGGTCAGGATCACATCGAACTGGCGGGGATTCTTGACCAGTTGCATCGCCGCATTGTCCGCGAGCATATGGCTGAGCTCGACATCGGTATAATCCGCATCGCGCAGCGCCTGGACTTCCTCGCGCCACAGCAGGCCTGCTTCCATCACGTTGGACTTTTCGAGCGACACGATCCGCGAATTGCGTTGGCGGGCGAGTTCAAAGGCGACTCGGGAGACACGCCTGATCTCGGCGGTCGTGTAGGCGTGGGTGTTGACGCCCCGCCGGCTGCCGTCGGGGAGGGTCTCGATCCCGCGCGGCTCGCCGAAATAGACGCCCGACGACAGTTCGCGCACGAAGACGAGATCGATCCCACGCACCACCTCCGGCCGCAAGGTCGAAGCCTCGACCAGTTCGTCGAAGCAGAAGACGGGGCGGAGATTCGCGAACAAGCCCATGCCCGCGCGGATGCCGAGCAGACCGGCTTCGGGTCTCGAGGCATAATCGAGCCGGGCATATTGCGGTCCGCCGACCGCGCCGAGCAGGACGCAGTCGCTCGCGAGCGCCTTGGCGAGGGTCGCCTCGGCGAGCGGCGTGCCATGTAGATCGTAAGCCGCGCCGCCGATCGCATCCTCGGACACCGAGATCGAGTCGTGGCGATGATCGTTGAACCAGGCAATGACCGAGATCGCAGAAGCCGCGATTTCCTGGCCGATGCCGTCTCCCGGCAGGACGAGCAGATTTGCTGTTTTCATAAGAAATCTTGCCTATCGCGAGAAGAGCAGGGGATAGCGCGGGCCGCTGAGCGGGGCGCCGTCTTCGAGAGGCTCGAATCCCCGCGGCATGTAGCGCCGATTGCGCCAGACGATGTCGTCGCCGGCAAGGCGTATCGTGAAGCCGCGACGACGCACGTCCGAAGACTCATTGCCCTTTGCGCCGTGCAGCGTGCGCGCGTGATGAATGGTAACGTCGCCCGGCTCCATCTCGTAGCAGATCGTCGGGTAGGCCTCGGGATCGGCATCGACATCGGGGGGAGGGCCGTCGAACGGATCGGATTCGTAACCGGCCTTGCTGCCGAAATTCTGCGGCGCGAAAAGCGTCCCGGTCCGGTGCGATCCCTTGACGAAGCTCATCGCCCCGTTTTCGCGAGTGACCGGATCGAGACCGAGCCAGACGGACCCGATCTGATCGCCGTCGCAGGGAAAATAAGGGAAGTCCTGATGCCAGGGCGTCTCGGCGTTTGTGGCGGGCTCCTTGACCAGCAACTGGTCGGAGAAGAAACGGATGCTGCGGCTCCCCATCACTGCGGCGGCCGCGGCCGCTATCGGGGATTGCTTGACGAACTGGGCGATCGGATCGCTTCGCAGGCTGACATTGATCTCCTGATAGAAAGATCCGGCCTTGCCGCCTTCCCGCGCAAGGTCGCGGCTATATTCGGTCGGAGTCGCCATCACCTTCGCGACAGCCTCTCGAAGGGATTCGATCCAATCCTCGGAAAGCAGGCCGCGCAGACAGGCCACGCCGTCGCGCTCGAACGCTTCCCTCTCGGCAGACGCCAGTGTTCCTGTGCCCATTCCACCCTCTCCTGAAGGTGGCGGCATTACGACATGTCATATTCGATCTCAATATGGAGAAGTTCATACCTCCTCGATCGGCTCAGCGATCCAGCGGCCGTCATCAATCATCTCGCGCAGCAGCCGAACCGCCAAATCCTCGATCTCGATCGAGGCGCGAGTCACCGTCTGCGAAGGGTTGCGGACCAGGCAGACGCTGCGGTCGAGGTCGAGACCGTCGACCCGCGCCGCGCTCAGCTCGCCGCGCATGAGTTCACCGCTGATCGCCGCGTGGGAGAGCAACGAGAAGCCCAGTCCGGAGGCGATCAGTGTCTTGATGTGCGCAAGCGAGTCCATCTCGATTGCGACATTCAGCTCGATCCGGCCGGCATTGGACCGGCGGTCGATCAGCCGGCGAAGGCCGTGGGCGACCGATGGCAGGATCAAGCTCGCTTTGGCGACGATGTCGGGTTCGACCGGGCTGGCCGCGATGCCGTGCGAGTCGGTCGGGCCGAACTCGCCGGGAGGCCCGACGAGCAACAGGGTTTCGCGCGCAAGCGGCTTGACCGACAGATGGCGAGCGCCCTCCGCGTCGTAGAGGATGGCAAGCTCGGTCCGCCCTTCCTCCAGCCAGCGCCGGATCGCTGCGCTCATCGCCTCGCGGATGCGCAGGTTCACGAGGGGCAGCGAGGCCCGCGCGGCGAC
>JAQGLD010000301.1 GCA_028293055.1 Alphaproteobacteria bacterium | reverse complement strand
ACGACGACCTGCTCATAAGGCTCCTCGCGGCCGTTGGGGCCGTCGCGGAACAGCACGCGCGGCCGGCTGATGGTCAGCTCAAACCCCTCGCGGCGCATCGTCTCGATCAGCACGCCGAGCTGGAGCTCGCCGCGGCCGGCGACCTCGAAGGCGTCCTTTTCGGCATTCTCGGTGAGGCGGATGGCGACATTGCCCTCGGCCTCGCGCTCGAGCCGGTCGCGAATGACCCGGCTCTGTACCTTGTCGCCGTCGCGGCCCGCATAGGGACTGTCGTTGACCGCGAAGCTCATCGCCAAAGTCGGCGGATCGATCGGGCGGGCGTGGAGCGGCTCGGTCACCGCCGGATCGGCGATGGTGTTGGACACCGTCGCCTTGGCGAGGCCAGCGATCGCGACGATGTCGCCCGCCTGGGCGCTCGTCACCGGGACCCGGTCGAGGCCGCGGAATGCGAACACCTTGGTGGCGCGGCCTTCCTCGACCGGCTTGCCGAACACGTCGATCGCGCGGATCGGCATGTTGACGTCGAGCCGGCCGCTCTCGATCCGGCCGGTGAGGATCCGCCCGAGGAACGGGTCGCGATCGAGCAGGGTGGTCAGCATCTTGAACGGCCCGGTCGGATCGAGACCCGGAGCCGGAATGTGGTTCAGGATCGTCTCGAACATTGGCGTCAGGTCGCCCGAGCGGACATCGTCGGTAAGACCCGCATAGCCCGAACGCCCGCTGGCATAGAGGGTCGGGAAATCGAGCTGCTCGTCATTCGCCTCGAGGCTGAGGAAGAGCTCGAACACCTCGTCGAGCACCTCCGCCGGACGCGCGTCGGGGCGGTCGATCTTGTTGACGACGACGATCGGCTTCAGGCCGAGGGCGAGCGCCTTGCCAGTGACGAACTTGGTCTGCGGCATCGGCCCTTCGGCCGCGTCGACGAGCAGGATGACACCGTCGACCATCGACAGGATCCGCTCGACCTCGGCGCCGAAATCGGCGTGACCGGGAGTGTCGACGATATTGATGTGCGTGGTGACTCCGTCATGCTCCCACTCGACCGAGGTGCACTTGGCGAGGATGGTGATCCCGCGTTCCTTCTCGAGGTCGTTCGAGTCCATCGCCCGCTCCTCCACGCGCTGATTGTCGCGGAAGGTGCCGGATTGGCGGAACAGTTGGTCGACAAGGGTCGTCTTCCCGTGATCGACGTGGGCGATAATCGCCACGTTGCGCAGGCTCATCTTGGATGTAACTCTCAATTGGGGAGATATTTCCCGGGGCATATAGCCGCGATGGTGCAATGCAACAAGGGCGCATGGCCCAGCCTGTGGCCGACGCGCGACAGTGGGGCGGTTTATCGAGTGACCCGCTCCAGCAATTCCAGCCCGCGGCCGAGCGCGCGTATCTCGCTGTCTGCGAGGCTCTGCAGGCGACCGGCAAGCACCCGCACCCGGCGATCGCGCCCAGCCTCCATCAGCGTCACGCCGGCTTCCGTCGCGGCGATGCGGACGCTGCGACGGTCGTCGGGCCGAATTTCGCGGGTGACTAGTCCGCCGTCGACGAGCGCATCGACGATCCTGGACATGGTCGGCGGCCGCACCTGCTCCGTCTCGGCAAGCTCTCCCAGCGACAGCGGACCGGCGAACACGATCACCGAGAGCGCCGACAAACGCGGCGCGGACAAGTCAGTCTGTTTATCCTCGCGGCGGAGCGTGCGCAGCAACCGGATCGACGCGGAGTGGAGCCGGGTGGCTATGTCGCGAAGCTCGCCTTCTCCCATCTTTACACCGTTCCTTAGCAATGCTAATTATTTCGTTGAGCTAATATTTAGCATTTTTGGGAGCGGAGCGCCATGACTTCTTCTTCCTTTCCGCGGCTGGCCCAGGCCGCGCTTCAGGTCGCCGATCTCGACCGCGCCAAGACATTCTATGGCGAGCAAATCGGGCTGGTCCATCTGTTCGATGCGCCGCCCGCCCTTTCCTTCTTTCAGTGCGGCGACACGCGGCTGATGCTGAGCGCGACCCGCGAGAGGAAGGCGGGACGATGCTCTATTACGGAGTCGAGGATGTGGCCGCGACCTGCCGAAAGATCGAGTCTCGCGGCGGAGCGGTGGTGGAACCGGCTCGGCAGATCGCCGTGCTCGACGGCAAGCCGATCCATCTTGCCATTCTCGACGATGGAGTAGGCAATCGCTTCGGGCTGATCAGCGGGTAGGAGGTGCATCCAGCAAGCGCTCCCCGGCGGAGGCCGGGGTCCAGTGGGGCACGAGGTGCGGCTCGGCCACGGCCTGCGCCGGGGAACGGGTCAGGTTGAGACTATTGTCACGCTGACTGCGCTGCTCGTTGGTTCGGCAGCCAGTCCTCCACCTCGCGATGCGCGACCAACTGGACCCTGAGACAAGTTCACGGTGACGCGTCAGATCCCCGCTTCCGCCACCTCGCAGCCCTCCGCGCGGAGGCGCGACAGCAGATTGGCGGCGCAGGCTTCGAGCAGGTCCGGGTCGGTGCTGCGGATGACGAAATTGGCGCCGACCTTGCCTTCGCGGAAGAAGGGGTAGGAGCCGATCTGAGTCCCGGGATGCTCGCGCTCGACATTCTGCAGCAACTCGGCGACCTCGGATTCGGCGACCCAGCAGCCGAGCGTGCGCGAAAGCAGAGGTTTGCCGCCTTCGAGTTGTCCGGACAGCGCCTCGAGCATCAGGGTCGCGATGTGCGGCACTCCGGCGAGGATGAAGATGTTGCCGAGACGGATCCCGGGCGCGCCCGACATCCTGTTCTCGATCAGCTCGGCACCTTCTGGGACACGCGCCATGCGCAGGCGGGCTTCGGTGATCCCGCCCCGGCTGGCATAATAAGCCTCGAGTATTGCACGCGCCCTTGGATGGACGACCACCGCGAGGCCGAGCGCCGCGGCGATCGCCTCGACGGTGATGTCGTCGTGGGTCGGGCCGATGCCGCCGGTCGTGACCAGATAATCGTTCTCGGCCCGAAGCGCGTTCACTGCGGCGCCGATCCGGTCCATATCGTCGGCCACCACCCTCACCTCGGCGAGGCGGATGCCCTGGAGGTTCAGCCAGGCCGCAATCTGCGCGATATTGCGGTCCTGGGTACGGCCGGAAAGGATTTCGTCGCCGATGACGAGCAAGGCGGCGGTCCAGATGCGTTCGGAAGCCATTGCCGGCCTCTAAACGCTGCCCACGCCGCCGTCATGCGGAACCTGCTGCCGGATGTCACCGGCTCAGCAGGATGAGGATCAGTTCGGCATGAATGGCAGCAGCGTCGCCCTGATTATCGCCTGACAGACCCCGCAGTATGGAAAGCCGAGCCCGCGCATCCGGCAATTGAATGCCGGCCGGAAAGCGCCGCAATGATGATAATGGGCGCCCTCGAACGCGCCAACGACGCCTGGGGGGACCGGGCTCGGCTGGGGGTCGCAGGTTCCACAATTCGGATTCACGGTGGTCGGCATCGGCGTGGCGGCCTGGACTAGGCTTGCCCATTTGATCCTGCCCCGATCGGGATCAATCGTGACGTTCGGTTGCTGAGGTTCCTCGGGGGGATGGCGATCGTGCGTCCCGGGTGCGTCGACTCCGCAACCGGCCCAATATTGATATTCGTCAGCGAGATTGAAGGCACTATGACCAAGTTCGTGAAGCGCGATCTCCTCAGCGCCCCTCGCGAGCGAAAAGACCGATACGGCGCCGCCGGAACCCCCGTAGATGGTCGAGTTTACGATGACCATCGCCAGATGGAATTGCGGGACCTGCTGCTGCGCGGTTGCGAGCGCGATCCGATCCTCGACGACGAGCAGCCGCTGTATCTGGCCATCGCCACAAAACCGCGCGCCGAAAAAGGTCCGCGGGTTGGCACCCGTGCCGCCGCATGCCACCGGATCGGCAGCGCCTGAATCGGCCGAGCTCACATCGACTCGGAAGACATTGATCGCCTGCCGGAGCGAGTCGAAGGGCGCCGTCGCGAACAGGGTCGCGACGATTCGATCGACATCGGTGGCAAATTGACCAAGCTGAGCAGCCTGGTAGCCGTCGCCCATGATCACGATGTTCCATCGCTTCGACGCTGGGCCGTGATCGACGATCTGCGTCGTGCCGACTATCGCCCCGTTGCTCATCGCCCTTCCGGCTCCGTACCTCCAAGGTCGCGCAGGTTCACGCGGAGGATATCCCTGGGTGCCAAGAGAAATTCGACTCCGCTTGCGGCCGATCGACCGTCGACCAGGGCCAGGTGATCCGCCTCCGGGTGGTCGGGGACAAGGACGGTAAAGACACGCTCCATACGCGTGTCCGCGACACGGTGGATCGTGCGGCCGGGCTCCTCGGAAAAGGCTTCGCGATGCGGCTCGATCGCGCCCGGCAAGGCCGTCCGTTGCAGCACCTGTCCGTCCGCCCTGCG
>JAQGLD010000294.1 GCA_028293055.1 Alphaproteobacteria bacterium | reverse complement strand
CGAGCCATTGGCTGGTGCCGGGGAAATGGACATGAGCGAAGGGCTGGACCAGCCGTCCCGAAGCAAGCTCCTGCCGCCAGAAAAGGGGCGTCATCAGAGCGATTCCAGCGCCGGCAAAGGCGGCATTTGCTTCCATCACCTGATTGTCGAGGCCGAGGCCGGGCGCCATCGCCTCGACCGTCTCGACCCCCATGTCGGCGAGCCAGTCGCGCCACCAGCGGTCGGCCGGGCTGAGCCGCGGTACCTCGAGCAATTGCTCCGGCCGCTCGAGCCGATGTTCGCGCTGGAATTCGGCGGTGCAGATCGGGGTGAAATGCTGGCGCAGCAGGAAATGGCATTTGAGCCCGCTCCACCCGCCAATCCCGACCCGGATCGCGCAATGATATTCGCCGGTCGAGAAATCGACGATCCGGTTGTCGGTGCTGAGCCGCACCGCAAGCTGGGGGTGGCGGACCTGGAAGGCTCCGAGCCTCGGCGCAAGCCAGGTGGTGGCGAAAGTCTGCGCGGTGCTGATCGACAGCAGGGTCTCGTCGTCGGCGAGCAGGCCGGAAAAGGCGTCCTCCAGAGTCTCGAAGGCCGAGCCGACCAGAGGCGCAATGCGCCGCCCCGCCTCGGTGAGCGAAACCCGGCCCTTGGCGCGCGCGAACAGCGACAGTCCAAGCCGCTCTTCCAACAAGCGAATTTGATAGCTCACGGCAGCCTGGGTCATTCCGAGGTCGGCCGCCGCCAGCGTGAAATTCTGGTGGCGGGCGGCGGCCTCGAAGACCCGGACCGAGCTCAGGGGCGGGAGGTGGGGCATGCCCAAGATCATAAGCCTGGCTTATACCCTCTGTCGAGAGTTTCGTTGGCGTTCCGATCGCTCGAGGGCCATTTCGCACGTCGCCGCAAGGACGCGGCGAGGAGGAAGACAATGACCTATCGAAAGGACGCCGCCCCGCGACCGGGCGGGAGGCTGGAGACTCTGCCGGTGATGATGAGCCCGGGATCGTTCCCGGCCCAGCTGCTTGCCATCGCTGCGACTGCAGGGATGACCCTGCTCACCCTCTCCGCTTCGGTGAGCTGACCGGGAAGGAACCCAACATGATCGACGGACCCGACGGCCGTTTGTGGGCCGACCACGGCCACCAATTCTCCGAAACGGTGGCGCATGCCTTTGCCAAGGGCTGGGTCGCCTTCCAGCGGCTCAACGCGATTCAGTTCGATGCGCCCTGGCGACGCGATCTCCGCCCGGTCCGCCGCGACGGCCGGACGTGAAGCTGCTCATGCTCCGCCGCCCCGGTCTGTCCCACCGGGCAGACCTAGCCGGGCCGGACCTTGCTCCAGCCGGCGGGCGGCGGGCGATGGAGGCGAGCCTCCGGAATCAGACGCCGCAGCCGCTTCGCGAAGCTTCGCAGGCACACCTCGCTCTCGCCCAGCGGACCCGGCGAGTAGCTTGAGGATCCCATCCCCGCCTGGACTCCGCGGATCAGCACTGTGTCCTCGTCATTCACCCGCCGATTGATGCGCCAGTTGAGATAGCGGGCCGCGCGCATCTCGCGCCGGTCGTCGGGCAGCGCGTAGCTGATCTCCCGGACCAGGGTCTCGGTCGCAGAGACCGGCAGGAACTGCATGAAATCGACCTGATCCGGATAGAGGTCGAACGCGACGTTCGGCCACAATTTGAAATAGAGCCAGCGGCGCCGGTGGCTGTCGGGCAGATGCTCCACCTCCGGCAGGCAGGCCTGGTAGGCCCGCTCCGAGACATTGGCGGACGGCTTGTCGAGCAGATCCCCGACCATTCGGTCGACGAAATCGGCCGCCTCGATCCCGTAGCTTCGCCCGAACAGGCGGGTGAGGCCCGGATGGGCGACATTGATGTGGAGCCCGTCCGAATAATTGTCGGCGACATTCTTCCAGTTCACGTCGCGCGGCCGCAGGGTCAGCCGGCCCAGCGCCTCGAGCGCCTCGAACCGATAGGGAGCGATCTCAACGTCGTAGGGCGCCATCATCGCCGCGACGCTCGGTCCTCCGCTCTCCAGCCGGACGAAGAGGAAACCGCGCCAATTCTCGAGCTCGACCGGGACCAGGCCGAGCCTTTCGCTGTCGAGCCCCGGATAATCCTCCCGGTGCGGAATTCCGATCAGCCGGCCGTCGAGACCGTAGGTCCAGGCGTGATAAGGGCAGGTCAGCCGGGCCGCGCAGCCGGCCGCGCCGGCGACGATCCGCGAGGCGCGGTGGCGGCAGACATTGTGAAAGGCGCGGATCTCTTTGTCCTGGCCGCGCAGCACGATCACGCTTTCGCCCAGATAGTCGAGCGTCCGCCAGTCGCCGGGCGCGGTTATATCGTTGGCGTGGCAGACGATCTGCCAGGCCGGGCGGATCACTCGCGCCATCTCGACCTCGAAAAATTCGGGGTCGCGATAGATCCAGCCCGGCAGGCTGAGCTCGGGCTCGATCGCTTCGCGCAGGTGCGGGGTCGCCGGCATCGCCCCTTTTCGCAAAGCCGGGCCCGTCTGTCACCTCTTGCGCGAAGGTCTCGCGTGCGGGACAAGCGCGCGCATGACCATCGAACTCACGATCCTCGCCTGGGGATGCATCCTCGCCATCGTCCACATCTTCGCGACGGTCCGCTTCAAGACGCGCCAATATGGCTCGAAATGGAATATGGGACCGCGCGACGAGGAACTGGCCCCGCCCGATCCGATCACCGGTCGGCTCAGTCGCGCGCAGGCCAATTTCTTCGAAACCTTCCCGATCGCGATCGCCGGCATCCTGATCGTCCACTCCGCCCATCTCGAGACTCGCTGGACCGCGTTCGGAGCGATCGCCTGGCTGGCCGCGCGGGTCGTCTATCTCCCGCTCTACGCGCTCGGAGTGCCGGTGCTGCGGACGATCGTCTTCCTGGTCAGCATCGTCGGGCTGGCCTTGATCCTCCGCCCCGCTCTTGCCTTCACCTTCGGCTGAAGGACGCCCCGTCCCCGTAATCCACCGGGAATTGAACCAGCCTCCCCGTCGTCCGTTCAGCCGTCATGGTCGGGCGAAATTTCTGGGTCGCGCAGAGCGCGCAGGACTGGGAGGTCCGCCAGGAGGGCCTGCCGGACAAGACGACCCGCCATGCGTCGCGCGATGAGGCCTGGATCGTCGCCAACCAACGGGCGCGCGATTGCCATGGCGAGGTCTTCTTCGACGACGGCGCGGGCGGCCATAGCGACTATGCCTGCTATCGCGAGCTTCCCCGCAAGATGAAGGATTAGGTCTGTCCTCCTGGTTCGCAATCGCCGGGACCGAGCGCCTTCTCGCGCCCGCGCCGTGGGACAAAAGTTGGACGGCGCGCGGCGACGGGCTAGGATGCTCGCCCCGGAGGATGTTCGATGCGTAACTGGAAGCTGCTGGCGATGCTCGGCCTCGCCATGTCCCTCAATGCCTGCGACTGGATCACCTCGCATCACGACGACGACGAATTCGGCAACGAGAGTTTCGGCGCGGAAGGCAAGGCCGAGGCAGGCCAGGTCTCGGTCAAGGCGCCGGGCCTGGATGTCACCTTCTCCGTGCCCAAATCGCTCACCCGCGACGTGAAGGTGCGCAGCGACATTACCAGCCTCTACCCCCAGGCGAAGATTACGGGGATGTACGCGGCCGGCGGCGGCGAGAAGGGCAAGGAGACCGAGGTCGAGTTCCGATTCTCGAGCACGGACAAGCCTGCGCTGATCGCGGCCTGGTATCGCGATCCGGCGCGCGCGGGCGCATTCAAGCTCGACAAGATCACGCAGAAGGGTGCCGAGACCCTGGTCCGCGGAACCCAGAAGAATGACGGCAAGACGTTCAAGGTGCAGCTCGGCACCGGCCCGGACGGCCGCACCGACGGTCGGCTGGTCATCCACGACAAGGGCTGAGGTGGCGGCGCTGGCCGAACCCGAGGAGGTGCGCATCCACCTCGCTGCCGCCGCCCGCGCCGGCATTGCCTTGACCTATGGAGAGCTGCTCGAGCAGCTCGGCTACCACTTCTCGCGGCCCAAGATGCGGGCCTTGTGCGCGATCCTCGGCGCAGTCGACGAAGCTGGCGCCGCGCGAGGCGAGCCCGAGCTCGCCGTGCTGGTCGTCCGTCAGAGCGACGGCCTGCCCGGCCAGGGCTGGTGGGTCGGGTGCGCCCGCGATCGTGGCTATGCCGGGCCATGGCAGGGACCCGAAGCCGCACATTTCATCCGCGCCGTCCAGGGCGAAACCTTCGCCTGGCATCAGTCCCGTAGCGGGACAGACGGGAATGGAGGGGCGCGTTAACCGTGTTCGCGAACCCATTCTCGCATGCTTTGCGTCATAAGGCGGCCGAAGGAGCCTTCAGATGACGAACCGCACTTCCAAGCTGCTTGGCCTGACCGCGATCGTCGCGGCGCTTGCGCTTACGGGCTGCAGCCGCGTCGCGCGTGACGAAGGCAATCTCGCCAACCTCGACAACCAACTGGTCGGCAACGACACCGATCCGGCGCTGACCAGCGCCATCAACGACCAGATCATGGTCGATCCGACCTTGGCCAACCAGTCGAACCGCAACGCGGTGCGCCCGCCGCAGACTCCGACCCAGGCGCAATATCCCGCCGAGACCGGCGGCGCTCCGGCGGGCGGCAAGGCAGCAGGCAAGGATGTCGGCAGCGCCGCGGCCCGGAGCGGCGCGCCCTGCGCGGCCGCCGATTTCAAATATGCGATGGACTGGGCCAACCGCCTCTCCCCCGCTTTCCCGGTCTATCCCGGCGCCAAGGTCGTCGAGGCGGCGGGCCAGGATCGTGCGGGCTGCAACGAGCGGGTGGTGAGCTTCACCAGCGCGGATCCCTGGCAGCGCGTGATCGAATATTATCGCGGCCGCGCCCAGGCCGCAGGCTATTCGGCCGAGCAGCAGGCCCGCGGCGCCGATCAGGTGCTCGGCGGAACCAACGAGCGCGACGGCGGAGCCTATTATCTGATCGTCACCCCGATGAAGAGCGGCGGGTCCGACATCTCTTTGCTTTCGAACAACGGAAAATAGGTTCAGTCGGTCCTTCGATACGCCGACTCGGCCCGTATCGAAGAACCCCGCCGAGCTTCCCGAATGGTGAGCACTGGCGAACCCGGACTTCCCCCGCTACATCGCCGCGATGCCCAACCTCCTCTATGTCCTGCTCGGCGGTGCGATCGGCGCCGGGGCCCGTTACGAGTTCGGGCGGCTGGTGATTCGCCAGATCGGCCCCGGCCTGCCCTGGGGAACGCTCGGCGTGAACCTGCTCGGCGGCCTGTGCATGGGTATGCTCGCCGGCGGCTTTGCCGGGCGCGAGTGGGTCGACCGGCCGCTCTGGCTGCTGCTCGGAGTCGGCGTGCTCGGCGGCTTCACCACCTTCTCGGCCTTCAGCCTCGATCTGTTCCTGATGCTCCAGCGCGGTGAGGCCGGAACGGCTTTCGCTTATGCCTTGATCTCGGCGGTCGGAGCGCTCGCTTTGCTCGCCGTGGGCTGGTGGCTGATGCGCGCGGTGGCGGCATGAGCGACGCCCAGGTCCGCCAGTTCGTCGTCGGAGCCGACGACGACGGAATCCGCCTCGACCGCTGGTTCAAGCGCCATCTCCCCGACGCCAATTTCAACCTGGTGTCGCGCTGGGCGCGTACCGGCCAGCTGCGCGTCGACGGCAAGCGCGCCACCCCGGGCGACCGCATCGAGGCGGGCCAGACCATCCGGGTCCCCCCTGCCGAGCCTGCCGCTGCGCCGGCCCGCGCCAAGCCCGAGCGGCCGAAGCTCAGCGATGACGAGATCGCCTTCGTCAACGAGATCGTCATCCACCGCGACTCCCAGGCGATCGTCGTCAACAAGCCACCCGGCCTCGCCACGCAGGGCGGGACCAAGACCCGCACCCATCTCGACGGCCTGCTCGACGGGCTCGCCGACGAGGCAGGCAACCGGCCCAAGCTGGTCCACCGGCTCGACAAGGATACGTCCGGAGTCCTCCTCCTCGCCCGCACCGCGCGCTCGGCCGCCTTCTTCTCCAAGGTGTTTTCGAGCCGCACCGCGCGCAAGGTTTATTGGGCCCTGGTCGTGGGTGTGCCCGAGGTGCGCGACGGCTATATCGATCTGCCGCTCGCCAAGCAGCCAGGGACCGGCGGCGAGAAGATGCATGTCGACGAGGAGGAAGGGCTCGAATCGCGCACCCGATACCGGGTGATCGACCGCGCCGGCGACCGCACCGCATGGGTCGAGCTGCAGCCGATGACCGGCCGCACCCACCAGCTCCGAGTCCATATGGCCGCGATCGGCCACCCGATCCTGGGAGACGGCAAATATGGCGGGCCCGACGCCTTCCTGACCGGAGCGATCAGCCGCAAGCTCCATCTCCACGCGCGCCGCCTCCGGGTCGGTCATCCGGACGGCGAGCGGATCGACGTCACCGCCGAGCTGCCGACCCATTTCGCCGAGAGCCTGGCCAATCTGGGCTTCGACCTCGAATCCGGCGACCTTCCGCTCGACGAGGTCAAATATTCCGAGACTGTGGAAGGCAAGCGCAAGGCGGCGAGCGCCGCCGCCAAGGAGCGGCGCCAGAGCCGCAAGGGCGAGAGGCGCGGCCGGGGACGCAGCTGATGCATCCCAATCGCAGGTTCCAGCTTTCGGATCGGGACTCGATCGCCGCCCTGGTGCGCGGCCTCGGCTTCGGAACCCTGTTCGCGGCGACTTCGCAGGGTCCCCGCGCTGTCCATGTCCCAGTGATGCTCGACGGGGACCGGCTGCGCTTCCACATCTCGCGCGGCAATGCCATCCACCCTGCACTCGCCGCCGGTGCCACCGCCTTGTTTGTCGCGAACGGCCCCCATGCCTATCTCAGCCCGGACGATTACGGGATGGAGGATCGGGTGCCGACCTGGAATTATGTCGCGGTCGAGCTCGAGGGACCGGTGCGCGCGCTCGACGAAGCCGGGCTCATCGGCCTGCTCGACTCGCTCTCCGACGCGCAGGAAGCGCGACTGGCGCCAAAGCCCGCGTGGAATCGGAACAAGATGGCCGTTGGCCGTTTCGAGGCATTGACGAAGGCGATCGCGGGTTTCGAGATGCTGGTCACGGACTGGCGCGGTACCGCCAAGCTCGACCAGGACAAGCCCGATGCGGTTCGCCATCGCCTCGCCGATGCACTGGCGACACGCGGCGAAACGGAGATGGCCGCTGCGATGCGGCCGGAAGGAAGCTTCGAATGAACCCACCCGACGACAGCCTCTGGCGCGACCGTTTCATACAGATCAACATGACCCGCATCGGCGGCACCCTCGTCGTCCTGCTCGGCCTGATCGTCTGGCAGACCGACATCTTCACGCCCGGCGGAAGCCTCATCGGCTTTCCGGTCGCGATCCTCGGGCTGATCACCAGCTTCGGCGGTCCGATCTGGCTGGCCAAAAGGTGGAAGCGGCGCGACGGACGATGAAGCGCTTCTACAGCAAGGCCGAGACTGCGGTCGAAGAGGGCGGGATTGCGATCCGGCTCGACGGCCGCCCGATCAAGACTCCGGTCCGCGAGCCGTTGCGCGTGCCGACCGAGGAGCTGGCCGAAGCGATCGCGCAAGAATGGAATGCGCAGGGCGAGGAGATCGACCCGCGCTCGATGCCGCTGACCGGGCTTGCCAATGCAGCGATCGACCATGTCGCGACCGATCCCGCGTCGTTCGCGCGCAGCCTCGCCGCCTTCGGGGAAAGCGACATGCTCTGCTATCGGAGCGAGGGCCCGGCCTCCCTGGTGCGGCGGCAGGAGGAGAACTGGGATCCGTTGCTGGATTGGGCACGCCGGCGCTTCGATGTCGATTTCGAGATCGTAAGGGGGGTGATGCACCGCCACCAGCCCGGCGCGACCGTTGCCCGGCTGGCGCGGGCGGTCTCCGATCGCGATCCGTTCCGGCTGGCGGGCCTCGCCCCTTTAGTCACGATCAGCGGATCCCTGCTCGTCGGCCTCGCGCTCGCCGAGGGCGAGATCGGTCTCGATTCCGCCTGGGCGGCTGCGATGCTCGACGAGGCCTGGCAGGCCGAGCAATGGGGCCTCGACCCCCTCGCTCTCGCCGCGCTCGAAGGCCGCCGCGGCGAGTTCGAGGCTGGATACAGGTTCCTGACCCTGCTCTGACTGAACCCTCCCCCCTGGGGAGGGGATCCGCCGCATGCTGGTGTAGGCGGCTGGCACGGACCGCGAACCGCGCGCCAACCCCTCCATCCCGCTACGCGTGCTCGCCTTCCCCGTACCGGGGCGGATCTACCTCGGCCGCCACCGGTTCGACTATCGCCGGAGTCGCCACCCGCGCGCGTGGCAGGAACCAGGCGATCGACAAGCCGGTGACGATCCAGGCGATCGACTCTGCGATGAAGCCATAGATCCAATATCCCCAGCCGAAATGGTTGAAGACCGGCGAGGCGAGAAATTCCCAGAAGGTGTAGGCGAGCGAGACCAGGATGACGATTCGTGCGGTCTCAGCGAAGGTGCGGCCGGCGCCGGCGGCCGCCAATCCGAAGGCGAAGAGCATGCCGGCGACCAGGGCCATGATGAAGCCGGGCAGGATCATCGACATGTCGTCGGGAGAGAAACCCGCGGTGTTGAAGAAGATCGTCGCGATCGGCCCCTTGGCATAGAGCACCGCGCCCTCCGCGCTCTGGTGGGCGGGGACGATGTAGGTGCCGGTCCCGCTCTGGGTGAGATTGGCGGCGAGCGATTGCTGGATCGCCGCATTCTGGGGGTCGCCGGCATGGGTGTAGGCGAGGTCGCCGAGCGGAGTCGCCCAGAAGATGTAGCCCATGACAAAGAGTATGAGGCCGCCGACGAGCCCGCCGATCACTGTGCGAACCATAAGTCCTCCCCTTTATTTGAGCACCGATCCTACGCCAAACCGAGGAGCGAGGAAATCAGCCGATCAGCTGGCGCACGAAATCGTGGAGGAAGACCCGCCTGCCGGCCTTGAGCCGCTCCGCCTTGAGGATGTTGTGGACGAGCTCGCGGCACTTCTCGGCATTGTTGTTGATCAGCACATAATCATATTCCGCCCAGTGGCTGATCTCCGCGGCGGCGCGCTTCATGCGGGCGTCGATCACCTCGTCGCTGTCGGTGCCGCGGCTGCGCAGGCGGCGCTCGAGCTCCTCCATCGAAGGCGGCAGGATGAAGACCCGGACGATGTCCGGATCGACCTGCTTCAATTGCTGGGTTCCCTGCCAGTCGATGTCGAGCAGCACGTCGCGGCCGCCCTCGATCGTCTTGATAACCTCGCTCTTCAGGGTCCCGTAGCGATGGCCGAAGACATAGGCCCATTCGAGGAAGTCACCGGCCGCGACCATCGCGCTGAACCGCTCGTCGTCGACGAAATGATAGTCTCGCCCGTCCAGCTCGTTCGGCCGGATCGGCCGGGTCGTCGCCGAAACCGACAGAGCGATTCCGTCGTCGCCTGTAAGCAGCAGGCGGGCGATGGTGGATTTGCCTGCCCCGCTCGGGCTGGAGAGGACGAAGAGCAGCCCCCGCCGCTTGAAGGCACTGGTGATTTCCATGCGTGCTACTGGCTTGGCGCCCGCCCTTGCGTCAAGCCGATTAGGACCGCTTGGGGTCGGTCAGACGAAGATCGACCAGCCGGCGCGCTCGGCCAGCCGCTCGAGCGCGATGCTTCCGGCCAGCGACGTGCCGGAGGCGTTCAGCCCCGGCGACCAGACGCAGACCGCTCCGGTGCCTGGAACGATCGCCAGGATCGCTCCGCTCGCCGAGCTCTTGCCCGGGAGGCCGACGCGAAAGGCGAAGTCGCCGCTATTGTCGTAATGGCCCGAGGTCAGCATCAGCGCGTTGATCCGGCGCGCCTGCGACGCGGTGGTGACCGCGTCGCCGCTCAGCGGATCGGTGCCGTCGCAGGCTAGATAGAGCGCCGCACGGGCGATCTGGCGGCAGCTCATCTCGACCGAGCATTGACGAAAATAGAGCGCGAGCGCGGTTTCCGGCTTGTTGGTGAGATTGCCGAAGGCGGCGATGAAATAGGCCAGGCTGCGATTGAGCGCGCCGGCCTGCGATTCGGACATGGCGAGGGTCTCGTCGACCCCGATCGAGTCATCGCCGCCGCGCTCGCGCAGGAAGGCGATCAGCTCATCGGCGGCCTCGTCGGCGCTGCCCCTGCCGATCAATTGGTCGGCGACGACGATCGCGCCTGCGCTGGTCATCGGATTGCGCGGCTTGCCGAGTTCCATCTCCAGCTGGATGATCGAATTGGCAGGCGACCCCGCCGGTTCGCGACCGACATGGTTCCACAGCGCCGACTTCACGTGGCGCAGCACAAGCGACAGCGCGAACACATAGGACAGGCTCTGGATCGAGAATGTCGCGTCGGCGTCGCCGGCGGCGTAGGCGGATCCGTCGCGCAGCATCAGCGCGATTCCGAAGCGCGTCGGATCGGCGCGGGCGAGCGTCGGAATGTAGGCGGCCACCTTGCCCTGGCCGCGATAGGCCTGGACGTCGCTCAGGACCGTATCGAGAAGCGCCTGATAATCCATTGTCTCTCCTGCTGGCGTATCCTCGGCGGACGAAGGCGGCTCAGACTCGATTGGGGAAGATCGGTTGGATGTCGGTTGGAATCGACGTCATCGTCGCCAGCACCGTGCGGGCGTTCGAGTCCAGCCTCGCATAGCGGGCGAAGAAGGCCTTGGTTCCGGCATAATCTCCATCCCCCTCGAGCCGCACGAGATCGGCGACCAGCGACTTCAACCCGGCCTCGAGCCGATCGTCGTCGACCCGATAGCGCCGCGTCCGCGCGTCCCAGGCGAACGCGCCCTTGTCCCTGAGATAGCCATATTGCATCGCGGCGCCGAGGCCGTGCGCATCGACCGTGCCGAAGCGGACGGCGCGGAAGATCCCGGTGAAGTAGGTGGCGAGCAATTGCGGCCGTTCCGCCCTGGGCAGCTCGCCGCGGTCCATCAGGTAGAGGATGTCGAACACGCCCATCACATCGGCCTTGGCTTCCTCGGTCGCCGAATAGGCATCCTTCAGCTCGGCATTGACCGTGGTCTCGCGCCCGCCCACCTTGATGATGCCGGGCCCGAGGCTGTGCGACAGCTCGTGGAACAGGGTCTCCTGGGTCATATAATGTTTGGTGACCAGGCGCGCCTGCTCCGGGACAAGGGCCAGCGAAGCCATCGGCGCGAGAATCCGCTCGTATTTCGCGCCGAGCACATTCGCGAGGATGACCTTCTTCGCGCCCTTGGCCTGGCGCACACGCTCGTCGTTGGGAAGGTTGAAGGCGATGGTCTGCACGCCGGGCACGCTCTCGCCGCCGCCACGGACCTCGTCGGCGACGACGATCGGCGAAGTGAACGGCCGGTTGGCATTCTTGTACTTCGAATCGACCGGCAGGTTGCGCTCCATGTCGGGGAGCAAGGCCTTGTAGCGGGCAAGTGTAGCGCTCTCGCGCGGGTCCTGGACCGTGACGTACGCCTCGAAGGCCGTCTTCTGGCCGTAGAGATTGTCGGCATAGACCTCGTAAGGCCCGATCACGACTTCCACCGGAGTGCCCGACACGTCCATCCAGGCCATTTCGGACTCGTAATAATCATTGGTGCGGAAGGCCTGCGCCCTAAGGGTCAGGAAGCGCCTCAGGCTGGCATTGCCGGTTCGCGCGGCGGCCTGTTCGAGCAATCTCGCTGCGGGCTCGAGCCATTCGCGATATTCGACGCTGTAGGGAATCGCGATGAGCCGCGCGCCCTGGCGGTGGACGACCGTATAGGGGCTGGTGAGCGATTCCCTCTGCTCGGGATGGGCGGCGAGATAGGCGTCGAAGGCCGGCTTGGTGAGGTCGGAGGGATAGAGGCCCCCGCCGGCGGGCAAGGCCTGGCCGCCCCAGAATGGCCGGTTCTCCGCTAGCGAATCCCACGGGCCGAAATGCAGGTCGAACATGTCGAGCAATTGGGCGCGGTCGGCGCGGCGGCTCTTGGCGATGGCTGCGCGCACCGCGGGATTGGAGGCCGAGACCTGGCGCAGGTAGATCGGGTTCATCAGCTCGGCGGCCTGGATGAGCAGGTTCACCACGTCGCGCTCCTCGGCGTTGAGGAAGGCGGTGCTTGGGTGCATCTCGATCCGCGCGATCTTGGCGCGCTGTGCCGCCAGATCGTAGGGCGGCGGCCGGTTCGCGGCTGCGCGCGGCGCCGAGCCGGCGGGCTGAAGTGCGGTGACTGCGACTAAAGCCGCCAGAACGATTGTACGCATCCTGGTCTCCTCTGCCGGACCGCCTTAGCGGCGGGCCGGCGGAGAGGGAACAGTCAGGCCGCCGCATCCTGCGAAAGCTTCGCCTGGCTCGCGCGTTCGATCGCCTCGACGATGATCCGCCGGGCGTCGTCGGCGCTGCCCCAACGCCCGACACGCACCCATTTCTCGGGCTCGAGATCCTTATAGTGGGTGAAGAAATGCTCGATCTGCTGGAGGACGATCTGCGGCAGATGCGAGCCTTCGTCGACATCGGTATAATAAGGAAAGGTCGTGTCGACCGGAACCATGATCACCTTCTCGTCGCCGCCGGCTTCGTCCTCGAGGAAGAGCACCGCGATCGGGCGGGCGCGGACCACCGATCCCGGCATGAACGGCGAGCGCGCGACCACCAGGGCATCGAGCGGGTCACCGTCGGGTGACAAAGTGTGCGGCACGAAGCCATAATTGGCCGGATAGCGCATCGGAGTGTGGAGGATTCTATCGACGAACAGCGCACCCGATTTCTTGTCGAATTCATATTTCACCGGTTCGCCGCCGACCGGGACTTCGATGATCACGTTGAGGCTCTCGGGCGGATTGTCGCCGACGGGGATTAGATCGATGTTCATGGGTGAAGAAAGCCTGCCTTGGCGCGCGTTGAAGATGGAGGAGGCCGGCCTCCGCATCGCGGGTTCGGCCGGTCGGGCCGCCCTTAGGGATTAAAGCGGGCGCGGAGAAGCCCAAAATGCGCTCGGGTCGGCGCATCGCCGGGCGCGCGGGCGCGCCAGCCTGCTAAAAGCGCCGGGCGAGCGGGCGCACGGGCCTGCTAAAAGCGGGGCCATGGAAGGAGGCCGAACATGCGTCTCTCATCTTCATTTCTCCTATGGGCCGTGCCGT